>NZ_JBGIWG010000009.1:0-196808 GCF_041320715.1 Enterobacter sp. KB-221C9 | reverse complement strand
AAATTATTGTGAATGGCTGAATTACAATCGCTAACGCCAATGTGTTATTTCTGTTATTGCAGGGATTAAATAGTTTTTTAACTAACGTAATAACTTTAGAAACTAAAAAAATCATTATATTAATATCATGACATCGGCAAATAACGACGAAATAAAAAATCAATCCGATAACGAATTCTTAATTTTTAAAAGTTTGGAGTTTCTATTATGAGCACTAACGAACGCATTCTAAGCCCCTTCACATTACCGAATGGTACTGAACTGAAAAACCGTTTGTTAATGGCCCCTAT
The DNA here is from genome assembly GCF_041320715.1 of Enterobacter sp. KB-221C9. Classification (NCBI taxonomy): domain Bacteria; kingdom Pseudomonadati; phylum Pseudomonadota; class Gammaproteobacteria; order Enterobacterales; family Enterobacteriaceae; genus Enterobacter; species Enterobacter sp. KB-221C9. The sequence continues at coordinate 196,518 of NZ_JBGIWG010000009.1, read as the reverse complement.
GACAACCTGTACCGGCTACTACGACGGCACCGTCACCAGCGAGCTGGTGGAGTACTATCGGGCCCGTTCCGGCAGCATTGGTACCATCATTGTGGAATGCTGCTTCGTCGACGATCTCGGTCTCGCCTTCCCGGGTGCCATCGGTATTGATAATGACGAGAAAATTGCCGGGCTGGCGAAAATCGCAGAGGCCATTAAGTCCAAAGGGTCTAAGGCGCTGCTGCAGATCTACCACGGCGGCCGCATGGTCGACCCGAAACTGATCGGTGGCCGTACCCCGGTTGGCCCGAGCGCCGTAGCCGCGCCGCGTGAAGGTGCCGCAACGCCGGTTGCTATGACCGCAGAAGAAGTAGAAGGCATGATCGGCAAGTTTGGTGAGGCCGTGCGCCGCGCCATCCAGGCCGGTTTTGACGGCGTGGAAATCCACGGCGCAAACACCTATCTGATTCAGCAGTTCTATTCGCCGAACTCTAACCAGCGCGACGACGAGTGGGGCGGCAGCCGCGATAACCGCGCGAAGTTCCCGCTGGCGGTGCTGGACATTACCCACAAAATGGTGCGCCAGTACGCGGACGACGCGTTTATTATTGGCTACCGCTTCTCCCCTGAAGAGATGGAAGTCCCGGGCATTCGCTTTGACGACACCATGTATCTGCTGGAAAAACTGGCGGCGCGCGGCGTGGACTACCTGCACTTCTCCGTCGGCGCGACCCTGCGTCCTTCCATTGTCGACACCCAGGACCCAACTCCGCTTATCGAAAAATACTGTGCGATGCGTTCTGAAACGCTGGCTCAGGTTCCGGTCATGGGCGTTGGCGGCGTGGTAAATTCTTCAGATGTGAATGAAGCGCTGGACCACGGTTACGACCTGATCGCCGTTGGCCGCGCCACCATCGCTTATCCGGACTGGACAGACCGCATCGCCGCTGGCGAAAGCCTTGAGCTGTTTATGGACAGCACCCAACGCGAGGCGCTGAGCATTCCTGAACCGCTGTGGCGTTTCTCGCTGGTTGAAGCGATGATCCGCGACATGAGCATGGGGGAATCCAAATTCAAGCCGGGTACCTTTGCTGAGAAAGTGCAGGATGACGCTAACGAACTGGTGATTAACGTCAGCCTGGAAACCGACCGCATTGCCGACATCGAGCTGGCCTCCGGCCCGAGCGAAGACGTTGAGTTTGTGACCAGTTTTGAAGAGATCCGTACCCGCATTCTGGACGCCAATACCCCGCACGTGGATGCCATCACCGGCGCAACCAGCCAGAGTGAAGCGGTGAAGAAAGCGGTCTCGAAAGCGATGCTGAAGTCCAGCAAAGCGCTGGCTGCGGAAGAGGGCGTTGACCCGAACGAAACCCGCAGCGTGGACGTGGTCGTTGTCGGCAGCGGCGGCGCCGGTCTGGCGGCGGCGATTCAGGCTCACGACGAAGGCGCGAGCGTGCTGATTGTCGAGAAAATGCCAACCATCGGCGGGAACACCATTAAAGCCTCTGCCGGTATGAACGCCGCCGAAACCCGCTTCCAGCGCGTGAAGGGCATTCAGGACAGCAAAGAGCTGTTCTACCAGGAAAGCCTGAAAGGCGGCGGCAACAAGAACAACCCGGAACTGCTGCGCCGCTTTGTCGAGAACGCGCCGCAGGCGATTGAGTGGCTGGCAACGCGCGGCATCATGCTGAACGACATCACCACCACCGGCGGGATGAGCATCGACCGTACTCACCGTCCAAAAGACGGTTCTGCGGTGGGGGGCTACCTGATCAGCGGCCTGGTGCGTAACGTCAACAAACGCAACATCGAGGTGATGCTGGATACCGCCGTCAGCGACATTATCTTCGAGAACGGCGAAGTGACCGGCGTACGTCTGACCACCGAAGAGAATGAAACCGTCACCGTGGCAACCAAAAGCGTGATTGTCGCTACCGGTGGTTTCAGCGCCAACAGCCAGATGGTGGTCAAATACCGTCCGGATCTGGAAGGGTTCGTCACCACCAACCACAAAGGGGCAACCGGCGGCGGCATCGCGCTGCTGGAGCGCATCGGGGCGGGTACCGTGGATATGGGCGAAATCCAAATTCACCCAACCGTTGAGCAGAACACCTCGTACCTGATTTCCGAATCCATTCGCGGCGGCGGGGCGATTTTGGTCAACCAGAAAGGGGAACGCTTCTACAACGAAATGTCGACCCGCGATAAAGTCTCGGCGTCAATCATCGCGCTGCCGGAGAAGTACGCTTATATCGTCTTTGACGAGCACGTCCGTGCCAAAAACAAAGCCGCGGATGAGTACATCGCGAAAGGTTTCGTGACCAGCGCCAGCTCGCCAAAAGCCCTGGCCGAGGCGCTTGGGATGGATCACCACGCTTTCCTCGCGACGCTGGAACGTTACAACGGTTTCGTTGAAAAACAGCACGATGACGATTTTGGTCGTACCACCGCGCTGCGTGCGCCTATCAACGAAGGGCCATTCTACGCCATTCAGATTGCGCCAGGCGTGCACCACACCATGGGCGGCGTGACCATCAACACCGAAACCTGCGTGCTGGACAGCAACCACAACGTGCTGCCAGGGGCATTTGCGGCCGGTGAAGTGGTCGGCGGGATCCACGGCGGTAACCGTATCGGCGGTAACGCAGTGGCAGATATCATTATTTTTGGTACGCTTGCAGGACATCAGGCGGCTATGCGTTCGAAAAAGCAGTAAGACCCCTGTGTTGTAGGCCGGATACGCGCAGCGTTATCCGGCATTTTCCCCGGCGGCGCGGTGCCTGCCGGGGCTACATCTGAGGACTCATGCTATGCCTGATAGCCATCGCGTTTACAGCTACTCCGCCGTCCTGATGGGCTCACCCATTCTCCTGAAACTCTTCTCCCACGACGAAGCCCTCGCGTCCCGCGTGTTTCGCCTGATTAAACAGTACGAAGATCTGCTCACCGTCAACCGCGCGCACTCGCAGGTGATGGACATCAACCATGCCGCTGGCCAGCATCCGGTTACCGTCAGCCGACCGGTGTTTGAGTTGATCCGCTGTGCAAAAGCGGCAAGCCTGCTTAAGGACAGTGCGTTTAACCTGGCGATAGGTCCGCTGGTGAAGCGCTGGAAAATTGGTTTTCAGGGTGACAGCGTTCCGCCTGCCGATGAAATCGCGTCGCTGCTGGCGATTACCCGTCCTGAGGATGTCCTTCTTGATGAGGCCAGCAGCAGCGTGTTTCTGACCAGAGCGGGGATGGAGATCGATCTGGGGGCCATCGCCAAAGGCTATATCGCCGACAGGGTGCGCGATTACCTTCGTAAAGAGGGCGCAGAGCTGGGGCTGATCAACCTCGGCGGGAACATCCAGACGTTGGGCTCGCCGGAAGGGGGGTGGGGCGTGGGGCTGAAAAAACCGTTCGCCGATGACGCGCTGATCGGCACGATGACCGTAGAGAACCTGTCCGTCGTGACGTCGGGAACCTACGAGCGCTACTTCGAAAAAAACGGCAGGCGCTATCACCATATTCTCGACCCGCGTACCGGGTATCCGCTGGACAACGAGCTGGACAGCGTGACGATTGTTTCGAAAGACTCTATCGACGGCGATATCTGGACCACGCTGATGTACGGCATGGGCGTTGAAAAAGGCTGCGCTGCGCTGCGTTCCCGTCCTGATATCGAAGCGATTTTTGTGACCAAAACAAAAGAAGTGGTGTTCTCTTCAGCACACCACTTCCGCTTTACCCTGCTGGATAACGACTACCGCGTTACTGACAGTATTGCTTGAGCAGGCCGGTCTGCTCCGGCTGGAGACGGTAGCGATACACCGGCCGCCCGGTGGCACCGTAGTGAATGCTGGTGAACAGAATGTTGATTTGCGCGAGCCAAATCAGGTATTTACGGCAGGACACGCGGGAGATATTGACCGCGTTTGCCAGGTCATCGGTAGAAAACTCCGTCTCCGGGTGAGCGTCAATCCACTGGCAAATCGTGCGCAGCGTTTGCGGCGTTAACCCCTTCGGCAGCTTTTTACTGTCCGCCAGTTCCGGCGCCCCGCCGTGGATCAGCCGGTCGACGTCGGCCTGCTCATAATACTGGTGCGAACCCATCAGGTTGTGCTTTGCCTTCCAGCCGTTCAGCGCCTCTTCAAAGCGCGGGAACTGGAACGGCTTGATCAGATAATCCACCACGCCGTAGTGGATGGAGGTCTGGATCGTGGCGGCGTCGGCAGCCGACGAGATCATAATTACATCGATTGGGCGGCCGGATGCGCGAATAACGGGCAGCAGATCCAGCCCGTTATCCTGCTGCATATAGACATCCAGCAGCACGAGATCGACAGGCTGGCTGGGGTTATTAATGATGGCCTCGGCCTGGTTTAGCGTGGAGGCGACGCCGCAGCAGCTAAAACCTTCAACACGGTTGACATACAGACGGTTGAGGTCGGCTACCATGGCATCATCATCGACAATTAATACATTTATCACGCGATATTCCTCTCGCTATCCCAGGGGATGTGAACAAAAAATTGGGTAAATACGCCCGGCTCAGACTCGACGGTGATATCGCCGCCGAGGTTCTGGATTTGCTGGCGAGCAAGGAACAGCCCAACGCCGCGGTTTTCACCTTTGGTTGAGAAGCCCTTTGTAAAAATAGCCTCCAGCTGGGTGGGATCAATACCGGGGCCATCGTCGCTGACTTCGCAGCTGAGCCAGCCGTTCTGATAATGCAGCAGCAGGCCGATTTCACCTTCCTGCTGTCCTTCCATCGCGTCGAGCGCGTTTTCAATAAGGTTCCCCAGCGCGGTGATCAGCACCGCGACCTGCTCTTCACTCGCGGTATCGGGTATCTGGCATTCATCCGCCAGCGTCAGGGTGACGCCCGCTTCTTTCGCCCGGTTGATTTTACCCAGCAGGAACCCGGCGATAACCGGGGATTTTACCTTGCTCTGTATCGTACCGATATCCGTCTGGTAATTTTGTGCCGTCTGAATGATGTACTCTTCCAGCTTGTCGTAGCGCTTCATGTGCAGCAGGCCCAGGATCACATGCAGTTTATTCATAAACTCGTGGGTATGGCTGCGCAGGGCGTCGACGTAGTTAACCATGCCATCAATACGCTGCATCAGCTGGCTGATTTCCGTTTTATCACGGAAGGTGGTGATGGCACCGATCACCCGATCCTGACTTTTAACGGGCACCATGTTGCACAGCAATAGCCGTCCGTTGCAGCTGATCTCCTGATCCTGGCGCGCAACGCCCGTTTTTGAGACTTCACGCAGGCTGGCCAGCAGGGGCGCGCTGGCGTTTTCGGTCTGCTTGCCGGAGGGGAGAAGCAATATTTCTCTGGCGGTCTGGTTGATCATCGTTACGCGCCCGTGAATATCGACGGCCAGCACCCCCTCGCGAAGCGACTGCAGCATCGCCTGACGCTGTTCGAACAGGGCGGAAATTTCGTAAGGTTCGAGTCCGAACAGAATGCGTTTCAGGACCCGCACCAGACCCCAAATCGCCATCGAACTCATAAAAATACTGAATAAAATGGTCCAGACGGCGTTTAGCCGCCCGCGGGCAATCTGCTCTTCAACCTTATTCAGGGAGATACCGACCACCACAACGCCGATCTGCTCGTGCTGGCCGTCGTAGACGGGCGTAAAAACGCGCAGCGCTTCGGCGAGCGCGCCCCGGTTAACCGATACGTTCTCTTTGCCTTCCAGCGCGGGGGTTAAATCGTCACCGATAAAATGCAGCCCCAGCAGCGCCTCGTTCGGGTGAGAGTAGCGGATCCCGCGCATATCGGTAACCACGGTGAACAGCAGATCGTTTCGTTTCGTCACCGCCTGGGCGATGGGCTGAATAATATTCTCCTGCGGTGCCTGCATCAGGCCGCGCTGTATCTCGGGGCTGTCGGCGAGGGTGCGGGCGATACCCAGAGCCGTATCTTTTACATCATCGCGGGTCGCCCGGGTGATTTGTACGGAGTAGAGCGCAAAGACCACCAGCAGCACAGAGGCAATTATCGCGCACACCATCAACGTGACCAGGGTGTTCAGCTTCATGGGGCGCTTGCGCGTCGGAAGGAAAGGCTGCAAATCGCTCATCAACACTCCGCGATGATTAAGAAAGGGGTAATTATCGCTGATGACGCGCTTTTCTTAAAGCCATGTAAAGGCGTGGATTTGGTCCTCTTTTCGTGACCCCCCTCGCAGGTCATCTATATAAAACACTTTATAGTGTGTGGGTACTCATAATAAGGAGGCTGTTTATGAGCATTATGCTTACCGGTTCGGTCAAGGAAAGACGGCACGCCAGCACGATGAATATTGATAGATTGTCCACGCTGGACATGCTGAAAGTCATTCACCAGGATGATGCACTCATTTCTGCTGCTATTACCCCCTGTTTACCTACTCTCGCCCGCGTGGTGGACAACGCCGCCGCGACGCTCAGCCACGGTGGTCGCCTGGTCATCGTTGGCGCGGGGCCGTCGGGGCGCGTTGCGCAACAGGTTGCCGATGAATATGCGCCGGGCAAAACCCCAGTGATGGCCGTGACGGCACAAGAAGGGGAAGGGAGCTACGAGCGCGGCGTTGCCGATCTGCAGGCCATCAAGTTTGGCGAACACGATATGATGCTGGCCGTGACCGTCAGCGGAAAAACGCCGTGGGTCTGGGGGGCAATGCGGCACGCGTGGTCGCTGGGTTCACCGGTCGCCATTATTACCGGTGATGCGCAAAGTGAAGCCGCGCAGCTGGCAAGCATGGTTATCGCTCCGGAGCTGGGGGCCGATGTCGTCGCAGGGTATATCAACACCAAAGCGGGGATTGCGCAGAAAATGATCCTCTCGATGATCGCCACCGGGCTGGCCGTTCGGACCGGACGGGTTTACAGCAATCTGCGCGTGGATCTTGAGGCAAGCACGACCAAATGGGCTGAACGGCAAATCGCCATTGTGATGGAAGCGGGGGGATGCAGCCGGGCGGAGGCAAAAGCCGCGCTCGAGAGCTGTAACCATCACTGTAAGACGGCGGTATTAATGGTGCTGACAGGACTGGATGCGTGGAAAGCCCACGATCTGCTGGCGCAGAATAACGGGTTTATCCGCGTGGCGCTGCAGGAAGCGCCGTAATACACACCGTGGAGACGTAAAAAAGGCCGCAATTGCGGCCTTTGGTATTTTGGGGATTAGAACTGGTAGGTCATGCCGATGCCAACGATATCATCGGTGGAAATTCCGTATGCGTCATACAGCGCTTCATCGTTGTCCAGCATGTTGATTTTGTAATCAACATAGGTGGAGAAGTTTTTGTTGAAGCTGTAGGTCATGCCCAGGTCGATGTAGTTAACCAGATCCTGATTGAATCCTTTACCGTCCAGGTCTTTACCTTTTGAGTAAACCCATGCCAGGGAAGGACGCAGACCGAAGTCGAACTGGTACTGTGCTACCGCTTCGAAGTTCTGAGTCTGGTTAGCGATGCCAAAGTTACCGATTGGCGTCATGTTGCGGGTTTCCGCATACATCATCGCCAGGTAAACGTTATTTGCATCGTATTTTGCGCCAACGGTCCAGGCTTCAGCTTTTTCACCACCGGCAAAACCGACGCCTTCGTAGCTTTTACCGTATCCAACCTGTTTGTTGGTACGATCGGAAGAGGAGTACGCTGCACCCAGGCTCAGACCGAAGTCAAAATCATAGGAAGTGGACATGCCGAAGCCGTCGCCGTTCTGGAAGCGTACGTCTTTATGACCGTTTTTGGTGCCTTCCTGATCTTCTGTTGCATCCTGGCCTTCGTTCGCACCCTGATACTGCAGCGCGAAATTCAGACCCTCAACCAGACCGAAGAAATCCTGGTTACGGTAGGTTGCCAGACCGTTAGCGCGACCGTTCATAAAGTTATCGGTCCAGGTGTAAGAGTCACCGCCAAATACAGGCAGCATATCGGTCCAGGCTTCAACGTCGTACACGACGCCGTAATTACGGCCATAATCAAATGAACCGTATTCGCCATATTTCAGGCCAGCGTATGCCAGACGGTTAAACGATTTGTCACCCGCGCCTTCGGTATCGTTAGCGTAGGTTTTGTATTCCCACTGGCCGTAACCGATCAGGTCGTTAGCGATCTGAGTTTCGCCTTTGAAACCAACCTGTACATAGGTTTCATCGCCATCGTCGCCAGGGTTGTCAGAGAAGGTATGACGCGCATCGACTTTGCCGTACAGGTCAACTTTGTTGCCGTTTTTGTTGTACATCTCAGCCGCATTTGCTGCGCCTGCCATTAATAAGGCGGGTACAAGAATTGCCAGAACTTTTCTTTTCATTATATATTCCCTTGAAAGATAATTTATATGAATATATGTAATCACCCTCCGTAATTACAGGGTCGATACTATTGCAGGAGATGTCATTTAGTTTCAAAAATAAATGTAATTAAATTCGATGAAATATTGCAAAATATTTCTATTAATCTCTTTATTTTTCTGGTGAATTAATTCATTGAATTTATGTGATGTAATTATTATTAAGTATTTCGCAATTCTATTTTTAAATTGATTTAATTCGGCTGTGTTATAATTCGACTTCTTTTAAACAACAGGACATGACGATGGAACTTGCCCGGTGGCAGCAGAGATTTGAGCGCTGGCTCGAGGAAAACCACAGCACCGACGATACCGCACATGATATTTCGCATTTTCGTCGGGTCTGGATGACGGCGCAAAAAATCATGGATCACCAGTCGGTGGAGCCGCTGGTGATCCTGACCGCATGCTACTTCCACGATATTGTCAGCCTGCCGAAAAACCATCCCGAACGCAGCCGCTCGTCACGGCTGGCAGGGCGCAAGACGTGTGACATCCTGCATCGCGACTTCCCTGACTTTCCGCCAGAGCACGCTGCCGCCGTCGCGCACGCGATTGAGGCGCACAGCTTCAGCGCCGGGATTGCGCCGCAGAGCGTGGAGGCCAAAATCGTGCAGGACGCAGACCGATTGGAAGCGTTAGGCGCTATTGGTCTGGCGCGCGTCTTTGCCGTCTCGGGCGCGCTGGGCGTGCCGCTTTTTGATGCCGACGATCCCTTTGCCGATGCGCGTAACCTTGACGATCGTGCGTTTGCCCTTGACCATTTTCAGACCAAGCTGCTTCGCTTGCCTGATACAATGCAAACGGAAATGGGCCGCGAGCTGGCACGTCACAATGCCGATTTCCTGATCCACTTTATGGCGAAACTCAGTGCCGAATTACGCGGCGACTGCATCGGGCTGGATAGCCAGGTGTTGAACCGCTTCCGTCGCAGTTTGCGCAATTGAACTGTGGTAATCTGTTCCCAGTCTTTATTCTCCGGTTAAAAGAATGCAGGAAAATCGATCAGTGACAGAGCCCGCGCCTGAGCAGGCTGAGAAATCAACGGCAACGGTGCAGGCGTTACTGCGCCAGCTGTTGGATATCTATGATGCTAAAACGCTGGCCAATCTGCTGGTGGCGCACGGCGAGAGCCACTGGAGCCCGGCGATCCTTAAACGTCTGCTGACCAGCGAACGCGCAGGGCGTCGCCTGAGTGAAGGCGAGTTTCGTTATCTGCAAAACCTGCTTCCGCGTCCTTCTGCCGCGCACCCGAACTATGCCTTCCGCTTTATCGATCTGTTTGCCGGTATCGGCGGCATTCGACACGGTTTCGAAGCTATCGGTGGCCAATGCGTGTTTACCAGCGAGTGGAACAAACATGCCGTGCGTACCTACAAGGCCAACTGGTACTGCGATCCGCACGAGCATCATTTCAACGCGGATATCCGCGATGTGACCCTGAGCCATAAAAGCGGCGTAACAGATGAACAGGCCGCCGAGCATATTCGCCAGACGATCCCGGCGCATGACGTGCTGCTGGCAGGCTTCCCGTGTCAGCCCTTCTCGCTGGCCGGTGTCTCCAAAAAGAATGCCCTCGGACGCGCCCACGGCTTTGCCTGCGATACCCAGGGAACGCTGTTTTTTGACGTGGCGCGCATTATTGACGCCCGTCGTCCGGCCATTTTTGTGCTGGAAAACGTCAAAAATCTTAAGAGCCACGACGGCGGAAAAACCTTCCGCATTATCATGCAAACGCTGGATGAACTGGGTTATGACGTAGCCGATTCGCAGGACATGGGCGCGGACGATCCCAAAATCATTGATGGGAAACATTTCCTGCCCCAGCATCGCGAACGTATTGTGCTGGTGGGTTTCCGCCGCGATCTCAATCTGAAAGGCGATTTCACCCTGCGGGATATCCCGTCTTTATATCCCGAGCGCCGTACTACCGTGGCCGACCTGCTGGAACCTGTCGTTGATGCGAAATTTATCCTTACCCCGGTGCTGTGGAAATATCTCTACCGCTATGCCAAGAAGCATCAGGCGAAGGGCAACGGCTTCGGTTTTGGGATGGTAAACCCAAACGATCCGCACAGCGTAACCCGCACGTTGTCCGCTCGCTACTATAAAGACGGCGCGGAAATTCTGATCGACAGAGGCTGGGACAAGGCCCTGGGTGAAAAAGATTTCGACGATCCGAACAATCAGCGTCACCGTCCGCGACGCTTAACGCCGCGGGAATGCGCCCGGTTGATGGGTTTTGAGACCCCGCAGGGTTACCGCTTCCGCATTCCGGTTTCAGACACCCAGGCGTACCGCCAGTTTGGTAATTCGGTGGTGGTTCCCGCGTTCGCGGCCGTGGCCAAACTGCTGGCCTCGCGCATCAGACAGGCGGTGGCACTCCGTCAGGGTGAGGCCGTCAATGACGGATGTTCACGATAAGGCGACGCGCAGCAAAAATATGCGTGCCATCGGCACGCGTGACACCGCCATCGAAAAGCGCCTGGCCGGGCTGCTGACGCAGGCGGGGTTTGATTTCCGCGTCCAGGACCCCGCGCTTGCGGGCCGTCCGGATTTCGTCATCGACGCCTGGCAGTGCATCATCTTTACCCACGGCTGTTTCTGGCACCACCACGACTGCTACCTGTTTAAAGTCCCCGCGACGCGCACCGATTTCTGGCTGGATAAAATTGGCAAGAACGTCGAGCGTGACAGCCGGGATCTCAGCACGCTGATTGCGCAAGGCTGGCGGGTACTGATCGTCTGGGAGTGCGCGCTGAGAGGCAGATTAAAACTGAACGATGCCGATCTGACCGAACGGCTGGAAGAGTGGATCTGCGGCGGCGGCCAGACCGCGCAGATCGACACGCAGGGTATTCACCTGCTCAAGGTTTCTCCACCTCGCAAGGCGTGACCACCGGTTTTGCAGGCAGCAGATATTTGCCAAGAGTGACCAGCACGACGGCAAAAACAATCACCCCTAATGCCAGCCATTCAATAGAAGAGAGCGTTTCTCCGCCTAATCCTGTCCCAAGCAGCACGGCCACGACCGGATTGACGTAGGCATAGCTGGTGGCGACTGCCGGGGAGACGTTGCGGATCAGGAACATGTAGGCGTTAATGGCGATGATAGAGCCAAACAGCGCCAGGTAGCCTACCGCCAGAAAGCCCGACAATGGCGGCAGGGTCGTCAGCTTTTCTCCCGTCAGCGTGGAGGCCAGCAGCAGCACAATTCCGGCGGCCAGCATTTCAATCGCCCCCGCCATCATGCCGGCCGGCAGTTCGATACGCGAACCGTAGACGGAACCAAACGCCCAGCTCATCGAGCCAATCAGGATGATGACGGCGCCCCACGGATTCCCGCTCAGGTTACCGCCGCTATTTAGCAGAATGATCCCGGCCAGGCCAATACCAATCCCCAGCCATTCCAGCTTGCGGGTACGGATACCGAAAAGACGGCTAAAGCAGAGGGTAAACAGCGGTACGGTGGCAACGACCACGGCGGCGATCCCGGACGGTACGTTCTGGTGCTCGGCAATCGTGACAAAGCCATTTCCCACCGCCAGCAGCAGCAGGCCGATCAGGGCGGCATTCAGCATCGGGCGCAGCGGGGGAAGCTTGTGCCCGCGCAGCAGCAGAAAGGCCAGCAGCAGCACGCCAGCCGAGAGGAAGCGGATGCCCGCCATCATCAGTGGGGGCCAGCTTTCCACGCCAATGCGAATGACAAAGTAGGTTGAACCCCAGATGATGTACAGCGAAAAGAGTGCCCCAATAAGCGGTAGCAATTGCCGGAAACGCATAATCCCTCACGACGAAATAAAAAGGTCGCTGATAGTAAACGCGAAAACTATCGCGCTGGCGAGCCCTTTAATTGTGTAGCTGGTGTGAATTTTTTGTTGACGTAAGGTGCCTGTTTCCGGGTTTGCGCTTTTGCTCCATACTATTCACCTAATTACCAAAAAATGAAGGATTAAGATTTTGGCAGGAAGTAGCTTATTAACATTGCTGGATGATATTGCCACCTTACTGGATGACATTTCAGTGATGGGTAAACTGGCGGCGAAAAAAACCGCAGGTGTGCTGGGAGATGATTTATCGCTTAACGCCCAACAGGTGAGTGGGGTAAGGGCTAACCGTGAACTGCCGGTGGTGTGGGGCGTGGCAAAAGGCTCCTTCCTGAATAAGGTGATTCTGGTACCGCTGGCGCTGCTGATCAGCGCGTTTATTCCCTGGGCCATCACGCCGTTGCTGATGATTGGCGGAGCATTTCTCTGCTTCGAGGGCGTGGAGAAGGTTCTGCACTCCTTTAGCGCGCGCAAAGAGAGCGATACGCCGGAGATGCGCCAGCAGCGTCTTGAAGCGCTGGCCGCTCAGGACCCGAAAACCTTCGAGCGCGATAAGGTCAAAGGCGCCATTCGGACCGACTTTATCCTGTCCGCGGAGATTGTCGCCATTACGCTGGGCATCGTGTCTGACGCGCCGCTCCTGAATCAGGTCCTGATCCTGTCCGGCATCGCCATTCTGGTCACCGTCGGCGTCTACGGCCTGGTGGGACTGATCGTGAAGCTGGATGATATCGGCTACTGGCTGGAGGAGAAATCGAGCGCGGTGGCAAGAGGCATCGGCAAAAGCCTGCTGGTTCTGGCCCCGTGGCTGATGAAGAGTTTGTCGGTGGTAGGCACGCTGGCGATGTTCCTCGTGGGCGGTGGGATCGTGGTTCACGGTATCGCTCCGCTGCACCATGCTATCGAGCATTTTTCCTCGGCGCAGGGTGCCGTTGTCGCGGCGATTCTGCCGACGCTGCTGAATCTGGTGCTGGGCTTTATCATTGGCGCTATCGTGGTTGCGGCGGTGAAGCTGGTTGAAAAACTACGCGGCGCGTCGCACTAATTGTTACCCGCTGTGGGATGCAAAAAGACCATTCCTCGTCTAAATTGAAACAGTTTCACCCTGATACAGGAGGCAGGTATGGTCTTTTTGGTCAGTGATGAAGTTAAGCCTAAGAAGGGCGGCCCACGTATGATTGTCACCGGGTATTCCAGCGGAATGGTGGAATGTCGGTGGCACGATGGCTACAGCATCAAGCGGGAAGCATTTCGTGAAGATGAGCTTCAGCCGGGGGACGGGCAGCACAAGCGGGACAAGGCTTAATCACATAACGCCCGGCTTTGCCGGGCGTTTTTATCTCAAGTACCGGGTGTAAGGCAGTCATCATGGAGTGTGTGTGCAGCGCGATACCTTTGTTGTAAGACAATCTTTTTTGCAATGGCTGCATAAGCGTAGCAATCCGGGGTTGATTGTTAATCTCTGTTTTCTGGTCGTTCTGGTGTTTTCCACTCTCCTGACCTGGCGTGAGGTGGTGGTCCTCGAAGAGGCATATATCTCCAGCCAGCGTAACCATCTGGATACGGTAGCCAGTTCGCTGGACAGGCAGTTACAGAACAGCGTGGACAGGATGCTGTTGTTCCGTCAGGGCATGCGTGATGCAATCCAGACGCCGCTGGCATTTGATGTATTACGGAATGCGGTGTCACGCTTTAACACTCTCCGCATGCTCCCCACCTGGCAGCTTGCCGTTGATAAAAAACGTACCCTTCCCATTAACGGCGTTTCGGATACGTTCGTCGAAAAAACCACGCTTCTGAATCGTGACGATGAACGCCTCAGCCACGAAATTTCTGCCACGCTTGAAGTGGGGTATCTGCTCAGGCTGGCGTCATCGAGAGCGCAAACGGAAGCGCGCGTGATCTACGTGTCCCGCGCCGGATTTTTCATTTCCACGGATACGCCGGACCATGCGGATGATATTACTTCCCGCTATTATCATCTGGTCACGCAGTCCTGGTTTACCCAGCAGTCCGAACGGAACAATCGCGCTCGCGCGGTGCGCTGGTTTATCTCAACCCCTTCATCCTGGACCCATGATGAACGTACGATCACCGCCAGCGTCCCCATCTATTTCGATCATTACTGGTATGGCGTCGTGGCGATGGATTTTACGTTGAGCACGATGCAGCGTCTGCTGGCCGATGCGACGGAAGATCGAACGGAGGGGGAGTATCAGCTGTACGATACCCGGCTCAATATGATTGCCACCTCAGCCCACGCGGAAAACGCGGTTAACCATTTTGACGAACGCGAGACGGCGCAGATTGCTCGGGCGATAGAGTATGCTACCGGCGGCGGGATCCGCCTCGGAAGCCGTTTTGTTAGCTGGGAGCGGCTCGATCACTTCGACGGCGTCGTCCTGCGGATCCACACCCTGCATGAAGGGGTACAAGACGACTTCGGCAGCATCAGCATCGTGCTGGCGCTGCTGTGGGCGCTCTTTACCGCCATGCTGTTGATCTCCTGGCTGGTGATCCGCCGCATGGTGAGTAACATGTACACGCTTCAGCACTCGCTCCAGTGGCAGGCCTGGCATGACCCGCTTACCCGGCTAAATAATCGCGGCGCGCTGTTCGACCGGGCAAAATTGCTGGCGGAAACCTGTCGCCAGCAGTCGCTGCCGTTCTCGGTGATTCAGATCGATCTCGACCATTTTAAAAACATCAACGACCGTTTCGGCCATCAGGCCGGTGATAAAGTCCTCTCCCACACGGCAGGACTGATTGCCAGCGCGCTACGCAAGAATGATGTCGCAGGGCGTGTAGGCGGGGAAGAGTTTTGCGTCGTCCTGCCGGGGATCGGTCTGGAAGAGGCGAAAAGCGTCGCGGACCGCATTCGCTGCCGGATTAACAGTAAGGAGATCCTGGTGAAAAAGAGCACGACGCTACGCATCAGCGCGTCGCTGGGGGTCAGCGGCGCGGATGAAGCGGGTAACTACGAGTTTGAACAGCTACAGTCCGTGGCGGACGCCCGGCTGTACCAGGCCAAACAGGGCGGCCGTAACCGGGTCGTCTGGCGGGATTAGGACAGAAAGTGATCCAGCCCCTCCTGCCAGCCCGCCGGGCCGGGCTGCCGGGTGTGATAAACCCGGGCGGGGTTATCATCCCGTAGCGTGATGCCCTCGCGGTTAATGCCCTTAATCACCACCGCGAAGTCAACGCTGTCGAGCAGCGGCGCATCGTTAGGGCCGTCGCCGAGCCCCAGCGTGGTGGGTTCGATCTCTTCCTGCTCGCGGTACTGCGCAATCAGCCAGTTAACCGCAACGTCCTTGCCGCAGCGGGCGTCCAGAATATGCCAGAAGCGCGCCCCCTGCAGACATTTCAGGCCGCTGTGCGCCAGCTCCTCTTCAAACTGGACCATTTTCTCGTCGGTATCGCGCCAGATGAGCGTGACGGACGCTTCATGCCTGCGGGCAAGCGCCGAGCGGTAGCGCGTCAGTCCGGTCCACTCGCTAATGACATGCTCATCCACGTCGTCAAAGGTGGTGAATTTAAAGCCCATCTGCAGGCGAATTTGCTCGATCCGCGGGCGAATATCCCGGTGCGTCATCCCCCTTATCTGGCGCTGAACCTTCTCCCAACGCACGTCGGGCTGAATCACCGCGCCGTTCTCGGCAATAAAAGGCAAGCCTTCCAGCCCCAGATCCTGCTGGATATCCAGCATCTCTGCCGCGGTCTTGCTGCTGCAAAGAATGACCGGTATCTGGTTATCCAGCAGGCTGTCCAGCCAGGGCATGGCGGGTTGCCAGTCATAGGTATGAATATCCAGCAACGAGCCATCCAGGTCCGAAAAAATCAGCAATGTATCCCGCAGTGAAGGCATAGCGACTCCTGTTCACGGTTGCGCTGCAATCTAAGAAAATTCCTAAAAAATAACCGAGTTGTTAACAGGGTAAAAAAGAGATGTCCCTGGCAAACCCGCATTCGGCGTGCGTTATTGCTCATAACAAAAAGCATTATGTTAAAAATATTATATTCAACATAAGAATATATGCTTGTCAGACAAATTCGTTGGGGATAGTGTGGCGTGTACATCAGATTTCCTGGTGTAACGAATTTTCAAGTGCTTCTTGCATAAGCAAGTTTTGATCCCGGCCATCCCCATGACCGGGATTTTTTTCGCCCTATCGATTGGCCTCAGACACGCTAAAGTCGTGAATATCAAGCTCGAAGGCCTCGGCCAGCTCACGATAGGTGTGATAATCCCTTCCGTTAACAATGACGCGGTCCGAATTGTCGTCCGTCCGGCGGACTTCCGACTCACTGATCTCATTGATGGCGGCCAGCAGGGCATCGACATCCACCTCGACTTCGCGCTTGATGGTGTCGCTGTACTCTTTATCGGTCTTCATTACGGGGTTCCTCATTCAACCGTGTCCAACGGTAAGTATAGACTGTGCATAAAAACGCCATTCACACCGGGCGGCGATGTGCGTTTTTGCGTTTTGTTCTACACTGGCTCAAAACCAGAGGAGGAATGTATGAAGGTCAACGATCGGGTAACGGTTAAAACGGACGGTGGGCCGCGCCGCCCGGGTGTGGTGCTGGCAATTGAAGAATTTAGCGAAGGCACAATGTATCTGGTATCACTCGAAGACTACCCGCTCGGCATCTGGTTTTTTAACGAACTGGGGCATCCGGACGGCATTTTTGTAGAGAAAGCAGACTAGCACGGCGTCGGGTAGCACAGCGCGTGCCCGACAACCTCACAGAAGCAAAAATCTCTGGCCAGGCCAGAGATCAAAGGTAGGGTGCACAGGGTCTTTTCTTAAGCGACTAACGCATGTTGACGAAAATCCCGTTCGTCACATTATCGGTCAGGCGTACCACGTGGTAGATCACTTGCTTATTATGCGTTTTAATTTTCCTTTTAATATTTCCTTTGTGTGACGAAACGGTTTTCGCTTTAATATTCATCTGGTCCGAGATCTGAATAGTTCCTTGTCCCGCCATCCACATTCGCAGCATACTTGATTCAGTCCTGCTTAATGATAAGGTGGGTAAGTTAACCGCTCCTACATTCTTAACTTCTTTATTCAAATAATCACCCAGAATGTCATCCAGCGACTCTGGTTTAATCGATTTAGAACTGATCAATAAATTTTTACGGACCAACAAATACTCATCGAAATGGATATTCGCGATCGCCATAAAAACAATAAACAGGGTTTTTGGATGCTGATTAATGATTTGCTTAATGTGCTGACTGTTGGCTGGATCGTGAATGAAACAGTCCTCATTAATAAACACCACGCCTGGTTTTAGTTCGTCACAAGCGGCTGCGAGTTCGTCAACGGTGTGTGCATCGTTGATGTCTCTCTTTCTTACCCCTCTGCTTGCCAGGTACCCGGTTAACCCTAGCCGGGTGTAGCTGCATAAATCCATAATGATCGTTGACATGGCATACCCTCACTCAATGCGTAACGATAATTCACCATCTGCCTGAGAGCTCAAAACAGCCATACGGGATGGAAAAAAATAATAAACCTGTGAGCATGACAAAGACTTTCAGGCGGACTCACTATCCCGTAAAGTTACGTATAATTTGCCAGGAATCTTCTTAAAGTAAAGTAAATATTAAGTATTGTGAGGTGGTTAGAAACAATTAAACCGCGTCAGATATATCCTGGAAGATGTTTTTCACGTTTTATTTTAGGAATATCCTCAGAAAGACATTAACGACAGTGCGGGCTATTATTTACGTGGCAGTTCGCTGACAATATCCGCTAACAGGTTGAATATCTCGCCGAATAAATGTTCACAGAAGGGAGCGATAAGTGGCATTAGCAATGACATTAATAAAATTCCCACCGTCAGCGTCAGCGGAAAACCAATGACAAACACCGAAAGCTGCGGTGCCATTCGGTTGAGTAAACCTAATGCCAGGTTGACGGTCAGCAGCAGGGTGATGATCGGCAGCGCCAGCATCAGCCCGTTCAGGAATATCAGCCCCGCAGCGCGAGTGAGCGCCAGAAAGGCGTTGCTGTTCACCGGATTTTCGCCAATCGGCAGCGTATGGAACGTATCCACCAGCATGGAGATAAGCCACAGATGGCCGTTGAACGACAGGAACAGCAGCATGGCGAGCAGATCGATAATACGCGCCAGCACGGGCATGTTGAGATGACTACCGGGATCAACAAACGTGGCGAACGATAGCCCCATCTGCAGGCCGATCAGTTCCCCTGCGGTGCGCACCGCGGCAAAGGCGAGCTGCATGGTAAAGCCGACGGCGACGCCAATCATCACCTGCTGCAGGGCCACCCACACCGCGTTCGCCGAGAAGATCGGAATATCCACGGGGGGGAGAGAGGGCGCGACGATAATGGAGATGATAATGCCCAGCCCCACCTTGACGCGCTTGGGTATCGATTTCTCACTGAGAATCGGGGCGGTGGATATCAGCGCCATGATGCGCAGCATCGGCCAGAAATAGACGCCGAGCCACTGAACCCACTGGTCGCTGGTGAAGTGCAGCATCGTCAGGTCAGCCGATGATGTACGGCAGGTTGGTAAACAGGTTGCGCATATAGTCCAGCAACAGGTTCAGCATCCACGGCCCGGCGACGATAATCGCCACGAACACGGCGATGATTTTCGGGATGAACGACAGCGTCATTTCGTTAATCTGCGTGGCGGCCTGCAGGATACTGATAATCAGGCCGGTAACCAGCGCGACAAGCAGCAGCGGCGCGGCAACGGCAATCGCGATTTTCATCGCTTCCGTGCCCATCATCATGACCGATTCGGGTGTCATTGCCGTTCCTTAACTGTAGAAACTCTGCGCCAGCGAGCTGACCAGAAGCTGCCAGCCGTCGACCAGAACAAAGAGCATGATCTTAAAGGGCAGGGCAATGGTCGCGGGCGGCACCATCATCATCCCGAGCGCCATCAGGACGCTGGCGATCACCAGGTCGATAATCAGGAACGGAATAAAGATGGTAAAGCCGATCTGAAACGCGGTTTTCAGCTCGCTGGTGACATAGGCAGGCAGAAGAATACGCATTGGCACTGCTTCCGGCCCCTGCAGCTCGCCGGTATTGGACAGGCGGGCAAAAAGGGCCAGGTCGGCTTCGCGCGTCTGGCGCAGCATAAATTCTCGCAGCGGCTGTGCGCCTTTATCCAGCGCCTCCTGCATGGAGATTTTATCTTCGCTGAACGGCTGATAGGCGTCGGTATAAATCTTATCGATAACCGGCGACATAATGAAAAAGGTCAAAAACAGCGCCAGCCCCAGCAGAACCTGGTTTGGCGGAGCGGAAGGGGTTCCCAGCGCGTTTCGCAGCAGACCAAAGACGATAATGATGCGGGTGAAGCTGGTCATCATCAGCAGGATGGCCGGAATAAACGTCAGCGAGGTGATGAAAACCAGCGTCTGGACCGGAAGCGACCAGCTTTGTCCGCCGCCCGCGAGAGGGGTTGAGACCAGACCGGGCAGCTGCGCATAAACCGCGGGAGCAAACAGGCCAACGCCCGCAAGCGTCAGGGATAACAAACGGCGCATCAGGATCTCCCGGAACGCTTAAGCAAACTCTTCATGACGGACTGAAAATCCGCAGGGGCGTCTGCGCGCTCGTCCACCACAGCAGGGGCGGGCGGCAGTTTATGTAATACGCTGATGTTTGAGCCCGTGACGCCCAGGACCAGACGCGCGTCATCCACCTCGACGATGACCACGCGTTCGCGTGGCCCCAGCGTGGTGCTGGCGCTGACCTTCAGACCGCGGGCACCGGCGGTTTTACCCGCCAGGCCAAAGCGCTTCGCCAGCCAGGCGGCGATAAGGATAAAGGCAATAATACCGAACAATGCCCCGCTCACCTGGAGCAGAGGCGAGCCGGGAACGGCAGAAGGCTGTGATATTGTTGCCTGGGTTTTCATGCTTAACGGCTCAGACGACGCATACGTTCAGACGGGGTAATGATGTCGGTGATACGTACGCCGTATTTATCGGCAACCACCACCACTTCACCCTGGGCAATCAGATAGCCGTTGATCAGAATATCCAGCGGCTCGCCGGCCAGACCGTCAAGGGCCACCACGGAACCCTGCGTCAGGCGCAGCAGCTCTTTAATGGTCATACGGGTGCGTCCCAGCTCAACGGTCAGCTTAACCGGGATATCCATAATCAGGTCGATGTCCTGCAGCGTGCCGCTGACGTCACCGCCGCCGAGCTGCTGGAATACGGCATCCGCTGCACTTTTGGCCGGGGGTGCTTTTTGCTCGTTTAACGCGTCAGCCCACAGATCGTCCAGTGCTCCGCTGTTTTCATCGGACGGATTGTTCATGTCACTCATTTGGGCTGTTCCTCATTCAGCGAATTCAAAATCGGGTTGATCAAGTGCTCAACGCGTAACGCATACTGACCGTTAATCGTGCCGTACTGGCTTGTCAGCACGGGGACACCATCCACGTGGGCAATAATGCGGTCGGGTTTTTCTATCGGCAAAACATCGCCGGGTTGTAATTTCAGGATCTGAGATAGCCGCAGCGGGATATCGGCGAAGCTCGCCACCAGCTCAAGCTGCGAATGCTGGACCTGGCGGACCAGGTTTTCACGCCAGTTCTGGTCTTCGTTGCGGGAGTTCTCCAGCGGCGGGTTAACCAGCAGCTCGCGCAGCGGTTCGATCATGCTGAACGGCAGGCAGATGTTGAACTCGCCGGTCAGGTTGCCGATCTCTACGTGGAACGGGGTGTTAACGACGATATCGTTCGGGGAGGTGGTGATATTGGTAAATTTCACCTGCATCTCAGAACGGACGTACTCCACTTCCAGCGGGTTGATCGCTTTCCACGCGTCGCTATAAGACTCCAGCGCCAGCTTCAGCATGCGGTTAATGACGCGCTGTTCGGTGTGGGTGAATTCACGACCTTCTACTTTGGTCGGGAAACGCCCGTCGCCGCCGAACAGGTTATCCACCGCGATGAACACCAGGCTTGGCGAAAACACCACCAGACCGGTGCCGCGCAGCGGCTTCAGATGAATCAGGTTAAGGTTGGTTGGCACCGGCAGGTTGCGGGCAAACTCATGATACGGCTGAATGCGGATAGCGCCGACCGTGATATCCGGGCTACGACGCAGCAGGTTGAACAGCCCCATACGGAACTGACGTGCAAAACGTTCGTTAATGATCTCCAGCGCCTGCAGACGTTCACGTACCACGCGACGCTGGGTATTCGGATCATAGGGACGAATATCGCTATCGCCGCCAATACCCGGTTTAGGATCATCATTGTTATCGCTGTCGCCGTTGAGCAGCGCATCGATTTCTGCCTGAGAAAGAATACTGTCGCCCATGTCGTTACCGCAGAATGAATGCTGTATACAGAACGTCAGTGACTTCCTGCTTAGGTTGGCCGTTTACCAGCGGGGTCGCCAGCGTTTGTTTGATGGCGTCGACCAGCTTTTGCTTACCCACATCGGTGGCAAGCGCCGAAGCGTCCTGACGAGAAAACAGCAGCAGAAGTCGGCTGCGTACTTCAGGAAGGTAATCGTTCAGACGTGAACGGGTCGCTTCATCCTTCAGGCGCAGCGTAATGCCAACATAAAGCACGCGATCCGCGTCACCCAGATTGACGGTGAAGGTATCCAGCGGGAAAAACACTGGAGCTGGCGGAGGTGGCGCTTCAGCTTTGGCTGCAGCGGTGGTAGGTTCCTGCTGCATACGCCAGTAACTATAGCCCGCTGTGGCGCAGGCGGCGAGCGTGATCAACACCAGCAGCGGGATCCAGATGGAACGCTTACTTTTTTTGGTGATAGCGGAGTCAGTCATCTGATACGAGCTTCCTGTTTCGGTACAGCTTAATAAGGTGATTATCCCGTGTCCTGCTGTCGTCAAAGCGTGGAAAAGACGGGGATAATCACGCTACCTCTGGCGTTTAGGCGAAGATGTCTACGGCACTGTTACCGCGCGCGGCGGATTGAAGGGCGGCAGGAACAGGCAGTAGTTCATCGCTCTCTTCATTAAAACCGCCGGTGTTGCCGGAACGCGAAGCCTGGTGCTGCTGCTGGGATGAGGACTGCTGCTGCCCGGCGAAGCTCTCGCTGCTGACGCTGCTCTGCGAAAGCTGAATGCCGTTCTCCGCCAGTGAGGTCCGCAGCATCGGCAGCGCGGCTTCCAGTGCCGCACGAACATGGCTGTGCGCAGAGACCATCTGCAGCTGCGCCTGATTATCATCCAGCTTAAGCGAAATTTGCACCTGACCCAGATCTTCCGGGTGCAGACGCAGCTCAGCCGTCTGCTGGCCCTGCTTAGTGAACAGGGTGATGTGCTGGCTCAGAGATTGCTGCCATTCGTGGGTCCCCAGAGGCTGGCTTAGCACCGGCGCGGTGGCGACGGTGGCGGCCGTCTGACTGGTCGCATGGCTGGACATAATCGGTGCCAGGGTAGCCGTTGGGGATGCTGAAGAGGAAGAACTGGCAAGTTCCTGCTTTTCTGCCGCCGCGGCCACGGCCGGGGTTGCCGGCGCGTTGCCCGGCTGGACAGGTTCGTTATTTTTCACCTGGCTCTGATAAGGCGTAGAACTCTGCGCTTTATCATGGCCTCCCGGAGGCGCGTTCAGGGGCGGTTGTCCCGCGCCGTTTTGCGAAAGCGTCGCGGAATTCAGCGTTGAGGTGGCGGCAACGCCGTCGCTGCCTGCCGGGCGAGAGGCGGTAGTTTGCTGGTGCGGCAGCATCGCCATCAGCGCGCTTAATCCGGCCAGCTCTTCTTCGCTCAGCTCGCTTTTACCGTCATCTTTGCTGTTCGCGGCATTGAGGGTCTTCAGCGCGTCGCCCTTAGACAGCGGCACCAGCCCGGAAACCAGCGTATCAAGCGGCGTGACGGGCGACGTTTCATCGCCATTCAGCGCGGTTTGGCGCGAAAGCAGATCGGCAATTTTGGCCTGCAGGGTGGTATCACCTTTGGCGTCCTGAGCCACTTTTGACAGTTTACTGCCGGCGGCTTTCAGGTCAGCCAGGGTCAGCGGCGCATCTTTGCCTTTGCCCGTTGCGTCCGACAGGGCGCCCGCCAGCAGAGAGAGAAAGTCCTGTGCACCGTCGGTGCCTTTCCCCGTTTGCGTGCCGCCTGACGGGTCGCTGTCGCTCATCAGCAGTTGTTGCAGTGTGATCATTCCGGTTTCCTCATTGATGCGCGCTGGGCAAACTCATCCATTTTCTTCTGATCCAGACGGTTTTCCGCCAGGGTCGTTGCCGCGATCTGTCGGTCCTGTAAAGTCTGCCAGGCCTGCAGCCGCTGCTTCTTCTCACGCCAGAAATTCAGCGCGGTATCGACTTTCTGGGTCCACTGGTTAAGCTGCTGGCGATGCTGATCTATCGCCTTCTCCAGCGTCTGGATAAACTGCTGATAGTTAATCCAGCGCTGGCTGCCAATGCCCTGTGTCATATCGGTATTGAGGTTGGTGCGATATTCATGCTGATAGTCGATCAACATCTTCAACTGTTCTTCAGCCTGCTGGCACCCGCGTCGCATTGCGCCAAGCTGCAATGCGGCATCATCAACTTCTTTTTCAGCCAGATCTTTCAGCGTTGATAACGCGCTGTTTTGCGCCATGACCTTCGCCCTCCACCTGTGTTACACCTGCGGGAATATCAGCTCCAGTGCCTGAATTGAATCTTCCCAGTCGGCGCGTTCAAAAATGCCCTGTTGCAAAAATGCCTCCAGCTGCGGCCACAGGCTAATCGCTTTGTCGAGCATCGGGTCGCTGCCTTTGGCATACGCCCCCACGCTGACCAGATCGCGGTTGCGCTGGAAGCTGGAGAGGAGTTGTTTGAAGTTACGCACGCGGGCGTAGTGCTTCTCGGTTATCAGCGCCGTCATTGCGCGGCTGATAGAGGCTTCAATATCAATGGCCGGATAGTGCCCGGCTTCGGCCAGACGACGCGACAGCACGATATGACCGTCAAGGATCGCGCGCGCGGAGTCGGCAATCGGGTCCTGCTGGTCATCGCCTTCCGTCAGTACCGTATAGAACGCGGTGATGGATCCGCCGCCGCTGATGCCGTTCCCCGCGCGCTCAACCAGGGCAGGGAGCTTGGCAAAGACCGAAGGCGGGTAGCCTTTGGTCGCCGGTGGCTCACCGATGGCCAGCGCGATTTCACGCTGCGCCATCGCGTAGCGGGTCAGGGAATCCATGATCAGCAGCACGTGTTTGCCGCGGTCCCGGAAATCTTCGGCAATACGGGTGGCATACGCCGCACCCTGCATACGCAGCAGCGGCGACACGTCCGCCGGCGCGGCGATAACCACCGAACGGGCGCGGCCTTCCGCACCCAGAATGTTTTCAATAAAGTCTTTTACTTCACGACCACGTTCGCCAATCAGCCCCACGACGATCACATCGGCCTGGGTGTAGCGCGCCATCATGCCGAGCAGGACGGACTTGCCCACGCCTGACCCGGCGAACAGGCCCATACGCTGTCCACGTCCCACGGTCAGCAGGGCGTTAATCGGGCGCACGCCGGTGTCCAGCACGTGTTCGATAGGGGTACGCTGTAGGGGGTTGAACGGTTGGGTGATCAGCGCGCCGGTTTCGGTGGTGTCCGGGGAGGGCAGACCGTCGAGCGGTTTCCCGCTGCCGTCCAGCACGCGGCCCAGCAGGGCAGGGCCAAGCGGCAGCTGTTTCCCGCTTTGCAGCCCGTCGCCAGAAATGTTTTTGGCATAGACGCGCGCGCCGGGCAGAATGCCTTCCACCTCTTCAAGCGGCATCAGGAACAGACGCTGGCCGTTAAATCCAACCACTTCGCTTTCAACTTCACGCGTTTCCAGACCATCCTGACGCTCAATGACGCAGGTCGCGCCCAGCGGAAGCTGCAGGCCAGTGGCCTCCAGTACCAGACCGGTGGCGCGCGTCAGGCGTCCATAACGACGAACGGACGGCAGTTGCGCCATCTTCGTCTCAAAGTTGTCGAGCGTGGTGAGCCAGCGGGTGAGGCGCACAGTCATCAGACGACTCCCGGTGCCGCCAGGCGGCACAGTTCCTGCCAGCGGGTGGCAACGCTGGCATCCAGGTCACCTTCATCGGCAGAGACTTTGCAGCCGCCGTGATGTAGCGACGGGTCGCCGCGCAGACGCCAGCCGTGCAGGTTTAGCGTCGCCCCCAGGCTTTCTTCAACGCGCTGCAGATCGTCCGGGTGGACGCGCAGCTGAGGCTTCCCGCTGAACAGCGGCTCCTGCTGAAGCAGACCCTGAATTTGTTTGATCAGCGCAGTGTTATCCACCACGGGCGTCTGGCCGATAACCTGACGCGCGGCTTCCAGCGCCATCTGCATCAGTCGCGAGGCAATCACGCTGTCCAGCGCGTCCAGCGTGTGCTGAAACTCGCTGACCAGCTGCTGCATGCGGGCATGGATCGGCGCCTGCTGCTGGCGCGCCTGATCGATACCGTGCTCTAGCCCTTTTGACAGACCTTCCTGATACCCCAGCTCATGGCCTTTCTGCCGACCTTCGTTCAGACCGGCATTGTAGCCCTGCTCGTGCGCCTGCATTTGCAGCTGAGCCAGCATCTGTGCCTGCTGTTCCTCTTCGCTCAGCTCGGGCTGCTCGACGTCCGGATCGCGCTCCTCGGTCGGTATCACGGCTGGCGTGAACTCGGAAAGGGGAGGGGCCAGATCGTCCGGCGTCCAGCGCTTCCACGGCAGCTCATTAGACATAGGTGTCGTCTCCGCTGCCAATCACCATCTCGCCGGTTTCCGCCAGACGACGAACGATAAGCAGAATGGCTTTCTGTTCGTTTTCCACCTGAGACAGACGAACCGGGCCGCGGTTGGCAAGGTCGTCGCGCAGGATATCGGCCGCACGCTGAGACATGTTGCGCAGGAACTTCTCGCGCAGCGGCTGCTCGGCACCTTTGAGGGCGATAAGCAGCGACTCGGAATCCACTTCCTGGAGCAGGCGCTGGATGCTGCGGTCGTCCACTTCCACGAGGTTTTCGAACAGGAACATCTCGTCGATGATTTTTTGTGCCAGCTCGCCGTCGAATTCGCGAACCGCCGTAATGACGGCCTCTTCCTGCTGCGTTTTCATCAGGTTGATGATTTCCGCCGCCGTTCTCACGCCGCCCATTTTGCTGCGCTTGAGGTTCTGACCGTCGAGCAGGTTGTTCAGCACTTCGGTCAGCTCCGCCAGCGCGGCCGGCTGGACGCCGCCGAAGGTGGCGATACGCAGCATCACATCGTGGCGAAGGCGCTCTTCGAACAGCGCCAGAATATCGGCCGCCTGGCCACGTTTGAGGTGGACAAGGATGGTGGCGATAATCTGCGGGTGCTCGTCGCGAATAAGGTCGGCGGCACTCTGCGGTTCCATAAAGTTAAGCGTTTCGATACCGCTGGCGGTATCGCGCGTTTCCAGAATATCTTCCAGCAGGCTCGCAGCACGCTCCTCGCCCAGCGCCTTGACCAGCACGGAACGCAGGTAGTCGTTGGCGTTGACGTTGAGTGCGGCAAACTGTTCGGCTTCCTGTTCAAATTCCGACAGCACTTCGGTCAGCTGTTTATTGGAGATTTGACGCACGCTGGCCATGGCCGCACTGAGAATTTGCACTTCACGCTGGGAGAGGTGTTTAAACACCTCTGCCGCGCGATCTTCGCCAATGGTCATCAACAGGATGACGCTTTTATCGGTGCCCGTAAGCGTATTACTCATGTTCGTTACCCATCCACTGGCGGATGACCAGCGCCACGACGCGCGGATCGTTATCTGACATTTCGCGAATGCGCTGGCTCATAACCTCAGCGCCCATGCGCTGGTTAGCACGACGCTGCTGCATCTGTTCATCTTTACTGAGGCGAACTTCAACCGCTTCTTCCGTTTCCTGGCGCGTAGACATCTGTTCGCGAGCCGCTTTTTCGGCTTCAGCACGACGCTGAAGCTGCGGACGAACGCCCTTACGCCACAGCAGCCACGCGACAATCAGCACCAGCAGCCAGCGTCCTGCGGACATCAGCTGATCGATAAACGCCTGCTGTTGCCAGAACGGCAGTTCACCGCCGGTCTCTTCAACCGAGTTGAACGGTGAGTTCACCACATTGAGGGTATCGCCGCGCTTCTCGGAGTAACCCATCGCTTCACGGGTCAGGTTTTCAATCTGCTTCATCTGCTCGGCGGTCAGCGGCAGCGGTTTGCCATCCGCCAGCGTTTTGTAGTTCACCACCACAGCAACAGACAGACGCTGAATATCGCCCACGTTCAGTTTAGTGTGGCGAATGGTCCGATCCACTTCGTAGTTCGTGGTTTCGTTACGACTGCTGGTGCGCGGACCGGTGTTATTGGCCGTCGAGGTGGTTTGCTGATTTTGCTGACCGTTCTGCTGATTGGCCGGAGGCGTCGAAATCGGCGCCGCGTTAGCCGGGGCCGGTTGGTTAGACAGCGCGCCCGGCACGCCGCCCGGGTACGCACCGCCGACCTGCTCGTTCGAATTGATCTGGCGTGAACGCATCACCGCCTGAGCCGCATCGCCGTTCGGGCTGTATTGTTCTTCAGTCTGTTCTTTATTCGCGAAGTCGATCTGCGCGGTAACCTGCGCGTGCACGTTGCTGTTACCCACGACCGGGCCGAGGATGGCTTCAATACGGCGCTGGAGGCGGTTTTCGACATCGGAGGCATACTTCAGCTGCGCATCATTCAGATCGCGACCGGCAGTATTGGATTGCGTCAGCAGGTGACCGCTTTGGTCAACCAGCGTCACATTACCCGGCGGCAGGCCGGCGACGGCGCTGGAGACGAGGTGCGTCACCGCGCTGATTTGCCCTTCGTCCAGCGCGCGGCCAGGTTGGAGGTTCACGGTAACGGAAGCCGAAGGTGATTTCTGTTCACGGACAAATAAAGAAGGTTTAGGCATCGCCAGGTGCACGCGGGCACTCTTCACCGGGCCTAATGTTTCAATGGTGCGGGCCAGTTCACCTTCCAGCGCACGCTGGTAGTTCACCTGCTCGCTGAACTGGCTGATACCGAATTTTTCCTGATCCAGCAGCTCAAAGCCCACCGCGCCGCCTTTTGGCAGCCCCTGCTGAGCCAGACGCAGACGCAGTTCGTGCACCTTATCTGCCGGTACCTCAAGCGCACCGCCATTATCGGCAAAGCGATAAGGGATGTTCATCTGGGTAAGCTGGGTGACGATGGCGCCGCCATCCTGATCGGAAAGGTTACTGTAGAGCGTCCGGTAATCAGGGCTTTTCGCCCACAGGACCATCGCTACAAGGATCGCAATTGCGGCAGCGCCTGCCACGATCAACGGGATTTTAGGATTCGCGCGAAGGCGGTTCATCCACTCGAGTGATTTATTCTGCGGCGCTGTCGATGCTGTTGCACTCATTGCGCACCTCTTAAATCCTGGTGGTTTACGTTATTCGTGTAGAGAAACAAAACTGACTCCCGGGTCGGCAAACACGACAAAAGTTCCATATTGATGGCCCTGCCATTATTTGATGATTCGTGATTTTCTATGCGTCAAATAACCTGGTTTTTTCATGCTATTTACCGCCATTATCTTATTGACAAGCTGTTAGTCTTGACCGCGTAAAAAACCATCCAGGGGAGAGTCATGGCTATACAGGGCATTGAAGGGGTAATCAGTCAGTTGCAGGCAACGGCGATGACGGCCCGTAATCAGAATGTGGCAGATCAGCAGCCGAGCATCAGCTTCGCAGGGCAACTGCATGCCGCTCTTGACCGTATCAGTGATACCCAGACCGCAGCGCGCACTCAGGCTGAGAAATTCACCCTCGGTGAGCCGGGCGTGGCGCTGAATGATGTGATGACCGATTTGCAAAAAGCCTCGGTTTCCCTGCAGATGGGGATCCAGGTGCGTAACAAGCTGGTGTCGGCGTATCAGGAAGTGATGGGGATGCAGGTTTAGGCTATTTAACCTAATGATATTCGGAGTTAATAACCATTCGATCCCACGGTGTGGGGCATGGATGGAGAAAACTCACTAGAGAATCCCGGCACGGCCATTACGTGATGCGATCTGCGAGTTGAACACGAATGTGCACGGATGCACATCGGTACGGTCATACTCGCGCAGTTTTACCTCAACCTGTTACTGCTTACCCCAGGCGAGTTAGTTGCACCTAAGCATGGCGAATCGGTGTTTTTTTGCCTTGTCTTCAGAGTAAGATAACCGGTGAGCAATTCCTTTCTGACATTCAACAGGTCTACCTGCGTCAACGTAGAAACCAGCCTGTCTCCGCCAATCAAAATATTTCTGATAATCTTTTTGCTATAACAATTACTTCTTTGAGTGAATCAATATCACTCTCTCCTTTAACATCCTGCTAGAGATCCGCTACGGAGAAAATATAACCATCTTCAGTTTTTTAATATTTAGTCTGGCCTGATTTTACACAAGATTATTATCGCTAACAGTCGAAAGGAAGCGGAACGTGAAATCTCCTGTTTTAAATTTGAAGGACTTAATTCAGATATCATCAACTTACCGCCAAGCCCGAGCTAATCACCAATGTTTCTCCTGTTCTCCAGCGTATACTCTGGCCAGTTTTTCTACCATTTGCATTAATCACTTATGCCAAGCAATTGTTTTATCGTGTCTATCAACTCAAACTTAGCCCACAACTTTATTGCGTAATTTACACTCTCTTTGTACCATTTCGTATTCATAACCCAAGATAAACTGCACTACGGACAAAAAATGCGCAATAACGCACTGGATGCGGCCAAACTGTTGGCCTGTTTCTTCATCATAGTCGTTCACGTGGGTAACTACCCGGAGTTACCTCAGCCTTTTGGTGAACTTTTCAGGGCATCTTCAAGATGGGCGCTTCCTTTCTTTTTTCTCGCCTCCGGTTACCTTATGGGAGCTTCTGCACATGAGGATCTTGGCAAAAAGATCAACAAGCTTGTAAGTATTCTTTTCTGGTCATCAGTTCTCTATATACCGATCCTTTATAGAATGGTTCAAGGTGACATTTGGCGGGTAGCCGGGAAAGTGCTATCCAATGATACGTTGCATGGCGGAACTTTCTTCCATTTATGGTTTATTAATGCACTCATTCTTGGTGTAATATTGACCAACTACTTTATTAAAAATTGTAGCGTAAAGTTTTCTTTATTCTCCTCAGTAGCAATTTTATTAGCTTGCTGGTATGGAGATCTTGCAAAGTCACTCCATTATGATATCTATATTTTCTACGCATTGAGAACATTAATAGCCTTTTCACTTGTTTATCTTGGTTATTACTTTGCTAAGAACAATGTCCTAAATAGAATTTCAAACAGCGTTGCAGTATCTATCATCATTTTGGGTATTGTATTGATGGTTGGTGAAGTATATGTGCTCGGCAAAATATATAACGCTGACATGATTGAAAGACAATTCCCTTTGTTTGCAACCCCAGTATGCATAGCACTGCTCAGCCTATGCGTAAATACGAAAATTGACGAAAATATTTTCTCAAAAATTGGTAGGGATTATTCCCTCGGTGTGTATCTCTTACACCCTTTGATACTCTATATTCTCATGCATGATGTTGGTCAGTATATTGCTAACAACTCTATGCTAAAGTTAATAATTAGCTTTATTTTATCAATTGCTGTACTCATGGTAGCTAAGACAACTTTACCGATAACATACCGAAAACTGAATGGAATCAGTGTGAAGTAAATAACAACGAAGGCAGTTCAGATAGGTTTTTCTACCGCTTAAGCTTAGCGTAAGCGGTAGCATATCGAGCAGTACTGGGGCGTTAACTTGATCAGTGCCGATTAGAGTGTAAATTGCGCCCCATACGGGGCGCAATCCTAAAAATTAATATCGAACTGTTTGTTCTTTTCTCTGTCTGGCTGAATTTTAATGCTTATGTTTCTATCTATTACACCATTTGATTTTAATGTCCATGATATCTCCCTGCCTCTTGTTACTGGAATAGGCCAGTTATCTGCATCCTTACTAAATGGAACGTACAGTATCATTTCTCTTTTGTTTTCAGCTACTGCATTTTCAACCTGCGTTATCATATCCTGAGTAACGGCATTAGCTTTCTTGTAAGTAAGGCCATTATTCTGCGGATCTTTTAATGAATGGTTTTGACTTGTACAGGCGTTAACAAGTATCAATAATACAATAGGTGTTAAGTAAACAGAAGAATTATGTTCCAGTAATGATGCAATGCCAAATGAAGAAAGCACAATCATATACATAAGAACGCCCCACATAACGACAGGTTTTCCGATGTATCCTGGGCTTGCTTTAGCACTAATCATTACTAACGCAATGAAGATGATAACCAAGGAGATCAATGATATTACAACGACTTTGCATTTATTGGTTTGATTCTTGATGCTAGAGGTGCAGGAAATAGCACAAGCTATCATCCCCACAGCAATAACAACTATAAACACTCCACTCATTTGAGAAAGAAGGTCAGCTGCATTGAGTATAGAACCTGCAATATCAAGAGATGATTTGCCCATTCTTTCAGCGCGGCCGCCGTTTGCTTCAAAGACAGTAGAGATAAACCACAGAACTAAAACAATTACATGCAGTGGATATGATTTAACTGTGCTAACAATTTTGAATCTGGACTTAATTAATTCAATAAGAATGACTGATCCGCATGTTACAGCCAGAATGACACTCGAAAAAATATTTGAAAAGATAGCAAGATAAATTGAAAAAATGATAAAACCAGAAATGACAGGGCTTGTCATCAGAATTGATTTTAACTCTTTGCCTTTTCTAAGAAAATATAGCGTGACTGCTCCATTGATCAGCGCCGGAAGCAGGTAATGGTAATAGCATGTTATGTTTTGCTCCCAAAGCATAAATGTGCTTTTGCTGTCGTTCAGAGTCCTGAATAGCCCAAACAAGCACAAATAGTGAAAGATGGATACGACTATCCCAGAATGCAGTGAACAGCCCATTACTTCAATAGCAAAAAGATAGAACTGCCTTAAATAGACAACAACCATAACCGCAACTAACGCAGCAGTGAAAAATGTAACAGACTCAAGAAATGTTAGGCCAAGCGGCATCAGCGTAAAGGACGCGGCGTTGATCAGCAGTGGGAAAGATACCTCAGGAACAACTTTAATTGGGTTAAAACCATGCCATTCAGGCCATGCTTTGCGCCCCAATGAAAGGTTATACCACTCATCTCCAGTAAAAATGGTAGTTGGATGAATGAAACCGAAAAACACAAAAACAGATGCAAAAACAAACAGATAGAATATTACATCAGCTTTTTCTCGAATAAATCCTTTCTCTTCAGCCATAACGCCTCCTAAAATCACTTTTTCAAAACATACCGAGGGCGATTTTTGACCTCAATATAAATCCTGCCAATGTATTCCCCAAGAACGCCGATCCCAATCAACTGCACTCCGCCAAGGAAAAGTATTGAAACTAATATAGACGGGTAACCACGAACAGGATTACCAAACGCTAGGGTGTCGATAATCATCCATGAACCATAGACAAATGCTATTCCAGCAACGAATAATCCTATGTAAGACCACATGCGTAGCGGGAAAGTAGAGAAACTTGTAATCCCTTCTAGAGCCAGATTCCAAAGTTTCCAACCATTAAATTTTGAACTACCAGCAACACGTTCCGCTCTGAAATATTCTATTACGTCAGTTTTACCACCGACCCAGCTCAGTACGCCTTTCATAAATAAATTCCGCTCAGGAAGCTTTTTGATGTTCTCAACAACTTCTCGAGACATCAGACGGAAATCACCGACGTTCTCTTCAATTTGTGGTGTACTGATTTTATTATGCAGTTTATAGAACCACTCGGCAGTCTTGCGCTTCAATCTGCCATCAGTAGAACGATCTGAGCGCTTTGCCAGAACCATATCAGCCCCAGCCTGCCACTTATCTATCAGGTGAGGAATAACTTCAATCGGATCCTGAAGGTCGACGTCAATCGGGATAATTGCTTCGCCAGACGCATGATCAAGCCCGGCGAACAATGCAGGCTCTTTGCCAAAGTTTCTTGTGAATGACAATGGCACGACAAGCGGGTCAGCAATTGAAAGCGCTTTTATAATTGATTCTGTCGCATCTTTACTGCCATCATTTATGAAGACTATTTCCACATCATATTGCTGCAGCGCTTCGAATTCCCGCACGGTTTTGTAGAAGATTGGAATAGCTTCCTCTTCATTAAAGACAGGTACGACCAGAGAAATTTTCATTTCGCATCCCTAAAGACAATGAATTTTGAGTATATAAAACCGGCAATCAGACTGAATCCTGAGAACGTTACCAATGTAACAAGAGGCGGCGCGCTAATCGCATCAGCGATGTATCCAGTCATTCCAGCCATTATTCCCATGAACGTGACGAACGCAATATAGCGCCCTGATGTTACCTGTGATTTGAACGTCCATCTTGCGTTAGCGAAGAAACTAAACGTAACCGCAATGAAGAATGCGATCACGTTTGCAACAGCCTGCGTAGCTTCAAAGAAATGAAGAAGCGCGCCGAAGCATACCCAGTGCAGAGCAGTGTTAATCACGCCTATTGAAATGTAGCGACTAAATAATTTTAACATCATTAAAATCAGTCAATTCTGAAAGGACGGAAGTTTAGCATTAGATGATCACTTGATCGACCCTCAATATTGACGATGCTGTGTACGTATACAGTAAATTGGCGGGGTGAAACATTGCTCATCTGGTTTTGCGGTCGTCAGCAGCGTGCGTGCCTGGAGGGGGAAGCGCTCATCACTGATGATGGTGAGGCCATTGAAGGAGATGCGCTTGGTAACATTCGCCTGGTTGGTGTAGTTACGCATAGCATTCACCCGGTTTCTACGGACGAAAACCCTTTCATGTAGTTTTCAAATTGAGCAATCACATCGTTTCCATTCAAAATTTACAAACCAAACAAACCCAACAGCGATAGAAGCTTAGAAGCGGCGACAATTTAGCCGCGACAGATAAATTGACAATCTTGATCAGTACCTCAGTTAAAATTTTGTATATAAAAACAGTGTTCGAGGCATGCATCATGGAGTTCTTCAGGCCAGCTGAATTACGTGAAACTATTGCTCTCTGTGATGTGAATTCGTTCTACGTATCATGCGAGACGGTGTTCAAGCCAGAATTGAGAGGGTAACCGGTTGTCGTTCTCTCGAGCTCTTCAGCTTCATCGCCTCGTTCGAACGGCATGCTGCCCATCGCTGCCATGAATATTGGCCGTCAGACCGGCCATGCTGCCAGAGAGGCTTGAGCATTCGGCTGGTGGCTGCGGTTTCGTCGCGCGCATTAATCAGTGGCGATTTATCCCAACACCCAGGCGCAGGCGCGTAACCTCTGAAACAGGATCGAGGTGCAGCTGAAATCGGTTACGTTGATAGCGTGTCTGCATTAAACAGTAGCTCATCCAGTACATCTGGCATTCTTAACCGTATTAAAGGCAAATTCACGGCCAACGGGCAAAAGAAGACATTCTCATTCTTCATGGATTGCGAATACGCGAAAGTCAGTATCGTAGGTATGTTTGTTGGCTTAAAGATTAGTCTCTGCGAGCCACTTGCACCGTCTAATGAAAATGACATAAGAAATAATCAGTCCTTGAACAAATCTGTTGTGAAGTCAAACACAGCCAAAAATATCATTGAGACTCCACCATACCCGGTGGCAACAGGAAGGGCTCAAGCTTCGTCTGGTGAGCTTACTTACATAGGCCGTCTTGTTGGTCGCGGATGGAGGACCGTCTCCTTTACCGCTGTGGATACAAGTCAAAATCCGGCTTTACAGCTTTTGCATATCAAACCATGTGGGGTAGATCAGGTAAGCAGCACCGGGCAGCAGCAATAATGACGCATTGCAGCCTGTATCTGTGACCTTTGCCTATACTCCGTATGATGAAATTACAGGATATGTAAATCCGCCGTTGGATGGGTTTCAGGCATCTCCATCTGATTCAGGGCTGATTCGGATTAACTTTGGCACAACGCCAGCCTCCTTCTACAACTACATTCTTTCTGTGCAAAAAATTGGTTCTGCATCAACAGGAATATAAGCAAAACAGGTGTATACCGTTTAATGAAGAGTTGCGGGATGCTACACTGCGTGGAATATCACGACCCACAACGAGCTAAATGAATGGAGCAACAGGACGTTTTACTTAACCTTTTAATGGTTGCGGGTGTAGCCATCCTCTTCGTGACTGTGGCGTATAGAATCACCGGGAAATGCTTCTCTGAAGAGGTAGCTGATAATGGGCGCTATGAATCGCTTGACGGGTTAAGAGGGCTTGCGGCTTTGTCAGTCGCTATCCACCATTCTTTTTTCTTTTTCGGCTACGCAAAGTATGGGAAATGGACAATTGATTATATAGGTGGAGGGTATCCTCAAATAATCATCGACTATCTGGGGAAGGGAAGCGTCTCAGTTTTCTTCATGATTACGGCATTTTTGTTCTGGGGTAAGATACTAGGTAATTCTGATGCTGTTAATTGGCGGGGGTTTTACATTAAGAGGTTCTTTAGGATAGTTCCTCTGTATCTCGTTACGGTATGCCTCTCTATTGCCTACGTTATAGCCACAATAAAAACACCATTCACATTGTTCCCCTACATCAGAGACTCCTTTTACTGGCTTACGTTTGATTTCTTTGGTACGCCGAATATCAACGGATATCCATTAAGTAAAAGCATAGTTGCTGGGGTTTTTTGGACTCTATCATATGAGTGGATGTTTTATTTCATGCTCCCGGTGCTGTCAGTCTTTGCGGTTTCCAAAAAGTCATCTTCTCTACTGTTATGGTTGATGTTTGGCGTAATGGCATTTATCTACTGGTTTGGTATTGGAATTAACAGATGGGCACAGGCTCATGTTCTCTGCTTCATCATAGGTGCAGCATGTGCTCACATGTATAAATTCTATCCAGCCTTAATTATCAGGCTCAAATCACCGGCATTCTCTGTTATTGCTGTTGCGTCTCTTGGTGTTTGTGTTTATGGTTTTGATGCACCTTATTCACACATACCAACGATCTTAATTGGAATTACATTCTTTATCGTATCATGTGGGAATTGCATATTTGGTGTTTTAAGGCTTAAAACTATGAAAATGCTAGGGGCAATAAGCTTCAGCGTGTACTTGCTGCATGGTATTACTTATACAGTTCTGTTTTCAACTATGATTAAGTCTGGATTTTCATTTCATGTCGCGATCGCGATTACCATACCAGTGATAATAGCGTTAAGTACTATTTCCTATCTCTTTATCGAGAGAAAGTTTATATCTAAAGGACAGATGGTTACTGGAAAAGCACCAGCAAGCGCCCTGTGACATAAACCCGCCTCGGCGGGTTTATTGTTGATGTCAGTTGATCTCTTCATGCACACATTTGAACTG
Source organism: Enterobacter sp. KB-221C9 (assembly GCF_041320715.1). NCBI lineage: Bacteria > Pseudomonadati > Pseudomonadota > Gammaproteobacteria > Enterobacterales > Enterobacteriaceae > Enterobacter > Enterobacter sp. KB-221C9. The sequence goes on along the minus strand of NZ_JBGIWG010000009.1, from coordinate 159,999 downwards.
TATATACATGCAGTATTTATTTGAAGTGTATCAGAGAATTTCCATCGCCAGCTACAGACTACATTGAAGAGGTACTGACCATCGATTCTCTGTGTGGCATCGACGGCAACTGCCGGGTGATTGAAACGCCATGGCCAGGCGCTGATAACGGAAGAGAGTGAGGCGATAGAGGGGGATGCTCTGGACGATGTGAAAGTGCACGGCGTTCTCACGCACACTCTGAACAGGACAAGCGATGACAGGGAAATTGTTTGATGTGGATGCAGGTTTAAGACCTGTCGATCTTCGCTGGCAGCCGCAGCGCTTTAATGCCACAATATTTTTTTCTTCGAATGCAGGAAAGATGATGAAAAAAATAGCAATTGCTGGCGCGCTGCTGGCACTGACCGGGTGCGTTCAGGTCGATAACTATAACGACGTGATCAAGCATCCTGTCCCGGCGCATCTGGCGGGATACTGGCAGTCGAAAGGGCCGCAGAGCAACATGGTCAGCCCGAAGGCGATTGCCACGCTGGTGGTGACGGAGGAGGGCGATACGCTGGACTGCCGTCAGTGGCAGCGCGTGATTGCCGTGCCGGGTAAAATCATGCTGCGTTCAGACAGTTATTACAACGTAACGCGTAAACTCGATATCTATCCGCTGGAGCGCGATGGATCCGTGCTTGAGTACGACGGGCTGGAGCTGCAGAAGGTCGACCGCCCAACGGTTGAGTGCGCGGATTACCTGAGCAAGAATCCGCTGGAGAGTAAGCTTCCGTAGCCGTTTGTTGCCGGGTGGCGGCTTCGCCTGACCCGGCCTACAAAAGTACCGTCCTGTAGGCCGGGTAAGCGTCAGCGCCACCCGGCATTGTTTCTAGAGCGCATCCTCTATTACCCAAACGCTGACGCTCCCCCCGTTACAGGTAAACGTCCCTTCGCCATCCGCCGCCGTGGTGATGGTTTCTTCGCGATTGCCGAGAAAATCGCGCCACGTTTTGTTGCCGTAGTTTTCCCCCAGGCAAATCACCTTTTCACCGTCGTCGCCGTTCGACAGCACCACCACGCAGCCGGGATCGTCTTCCGTGCCGCTGCGGCTGAAGGCGATGCAGTTAGGATGGTCGAAAAACAGCGTCTGCACGCCGTGGGCAAAACGCTGGCGTGCGAGGATCAGCTCGTGAAGCTGCTCAATGACCGGCATATCAATATGGTACGTTTCACCGTCTCCTCCCGTGTCGTCATAGCTGGCGCCGAAGAGATCCGGATAAAAGACGCTCGGTACGCCATTCTCCCGCAGCAGGATCAGCGCGTAGGCCAGCGGCTTGAACCAGGCTTCGACCGGCGCTTCGAGCGCCTGCAAAGGCTGGGTGTCATGGTTCGCGACGAGGGTGACCGCATGAAACGGATCGGCTTCCACCAGGGTACCGGTGAAGATTTGGCTCATGTCGTAATCCCGGCCCTGACGTGACGCCTCGTGGAATTTCATCTGCAGGGGGGCATCAAACAGCATGGTTTTGCCTTCAACCTGGTCAATATAGGCCTGAAGTTTATCCACCTCGTGGGACCAGTATTCCGCCACGATAAACAGCGGCTGGTCGGCGACTTCCTGGACGTGCTCAATCCACTCTTTGTAAAACCAGGCGGGAATGTGTTTCACCGCGTCCAGACGAAAACCGTCGCAGCGCGTCTGTTCCATGACCCAGCGGGCCCAGTATTTTATCTCCTCGGTCACGGCGTGATTGCGAAAGTCGATATTTTCGCCCATCAGGTAATCGAAGTTACCCATCTCATCATCAACCTGATCGTTCCAGCCTTCGCCGGTGTAGTCGTTGACGATTTTAAAGATGCCGTCTTCATCGGGGTTTTCAATATGGTCGACGCCGCTGAAGCATTTGTAATCCCAAATGAACTGCGAATACTGCCCGGCCCGGACGGGGAAGGTGTAGCGAGTCCAGGCTTCGCACTCGATGACCTCGTCATCAATTTGCGTGCGGTCCTGTTCGTTCACGCGCTGAACGCGGACAGACTCCTTCTCATCGGCGCCCATTTTGTGGTTGACCACCACGTCCAGCAGCACGGCAATTTCGTTACTTTTGAGGGCGTCGATGGCCTCCAGCAGCTGCGCTTTGTCGCCGTATTTCGTGGCAATACTGCCTTTCTGGTCAAACTCGCCGAGATCGAACAGGTCATAGGAGTCATAGCCAACAGAATACCCGCCGGAAGCACCTTTATAGGCGGGCGGCAGCCAGATCATGTTGATGCCGATTTCATTAAGATTGGGAGCTAACGCCGTGACCTCTCGCCACAATTCACCGCCAGCAGGGTAATACCAGTGAAAACATTGTAACAGGGTGGGGTTTTTCATCATCCTTGCTCCAGAAGCCATTGACAGACTTCTGGAGTATGGATGAAGAAATCATAGTTGTGTGTCGCGGGTAAAACTTTCTGGATAAAGAATATTCCCTGACAGCTTTCCATAGGTAGACGTGATGGATTGCTGTTTACCGGTTTGATCAATCAGGCTGCGCAGTTCGTCCATGCGGACCTTCAGCAGCGCCTTTAGCGCATTCTCATTTTCAAGGATCATTTCCAGCAGCGCACGCGCTTGCTCAACCTGAGCCGGAGGGCATGACATGATGGGCGTTTGAGAAATCCTTTCCACCAGTTGTACGTAATGCATTTCCTGCTCGATAAGCGCATCCCATTGACCAGAATGAGCGAGATTTAGCATAGCAATGCTCTGAGCATGTAACGCCTGCCAGTGGCTAAGCGCTGCGCTGGGATTATTCATCAAAAATTATCCTGAAATAGAGGACGCATTGGGGCCGATTTGCTTCCACGCATCCGCAATGTTGTTTAATAAACCCTCGACTTCAACAATTGCGTCTACGTCGTTACTGACATTCGCCAGCAACAAACGTCGAACCATATATTCGTACAAGGAGGCAAGATTACCGGACAATTCGCTCTCAACCTCCATGTTCAGTCCTGCTTTTAAACCGTTGTCGATGATGTTAATGGCTTTGGATAAGGCTTCGCCTTTCTCACGAATTTGTCCGGCTTCCATGAACAAACGCGCGCGAACAAGGGCGCTATGCGCCCCGTCGAACAACATGACAATCAGCTGGTGTGGACTGGCATTCATGACTGCGCTTTCTACTCCTATCTGCTGATAGGATTGAACACCAGAGGTCTTATACATATCCACTCCTGAAGGCTACGACTACTTTTGTGAGAACTGTTGGGTCAGGTAGTTGGCTGTACTGGTCATTTTGGTGACTAATACGTCCAGACTGGTAAACTGGGTTTTGTAACGCGCCATGGTGGCTTCAATTTGGGCATCCATGGCATCGTAACGTTCACCCAGGGTTTTCAGCGTTTTGTTGATCCCGTCTTTCGCGTTCTGGATCACCCCGGCGTTACCGGTACTGGTGCTGAGCATGTTGGTCAGCGTATTGTTCATCTGGGTAGCCAGACCGGTGGTTTTCCCGTCACCAACAAAATACTGCTGTACGGCGCCAGGGTTGTCAGTAAGAACTTTTTTCAGCTTATCGGTATCGACTTTCAGGTTACCGACGGTACCGTCCGCGCCTTTCACCGGGTCCTGGGTAATCCCCAACTGGGCCATGATCTGAACCGAGCCGGTTTGTGCTTCGGTTAGCAGGCCGCGCAGTTGAGACTGGACCCCGCGCACGTTCGCATCACCGACCAGCGCGCCGTTGCTGGTGGACTGGCCGCCAGCGCCTGCATCGACCGCAACATACTTCGTCAGGCTGTTAATGGTGGACTGCAGCGAGTTGTATGCAGTGACCCAGTCCGTGATCGCCTTCTGGTTCGCATCCGTTGCGCGTGAAACCTCAAGGGTTTCATCGGCTTTACTTTCGGCTTTCACCGAGAAGGTGACTCCAGGCAGCGCATCGGTAATGGTATTCGACTGGCGCTCGATGGAGATGTTGTTCACCACCACAATCGCGTTCTGCGCGTCGGTGTTCACCGTCAGCGCGCCCGTTTTGGTGCTTGAGTCGTAGCCAATGGCGCTTTGCAGCTTGGCGTCGCCGGTAACGCTTACCGTCATCGCACCATCCGTACCGGTGGTTTTTGACGACAGCATCAGGCGGTAATCACCGTCTTTCGCTTTAATGACGCTGGCGGTGACGTTGCCGTTGGCTTTATTAATCGCGCTCGCGATCCCGGCCAGCGACGTATCGCCATCTGCCAGGTTCACCTCTAAAGGCGTTTTGGTACCCGGCTGGGTGATGGTGATTTTACGCGTTGTACCTGTCGTATCGCCCAGCAGATCCGTGTTGTTAGCATAGGAGCCGGTGGTGAGCGCCTGTGCCTTTGCAACCTGGTTGACGTTGACAACAAAGGAACCTACTGACGCGTCAGCCGTTGTTGTAGCAGTAAAGGCCGTGTTGGTGCTGCTAACGGACGTTGAGTTCCAGGTGGTTGCTTTACCCAGTGCAGCGGTCGCAGTCTGCAGCGATGTCATGGCGCTCTGCAGCTTGCCGTAAGCGCTTAACTGTGCGTTATACGTTGATTGCTGGGAAGTAATCGTCGTCAGCTTGGTTTTCTCTGCTGCTTCCAACTGATTATATAAATCCCCGAGTCCTGCAGAACCTATCCCGAGGTTACTGATAGTAGCCATGCATATTTTCCTTAAAATACGAAAGTAGTTCAGGACTCTTATCGGCCTCTCAGCGTAAAAGTTTACGATGGTGAGAAAAAAATAATCCAAAGAATAGACGCGTCCTGGCGGGGTAAATGAAAGGATTGCACTTTAGTGTCATTATCAGTGCCTTGAAAACACGAATAAGTGTGTGCCTTTTTTTGTCATCTCTTTGTGCGTTAAAAAAGCGTAAATAATAAACCTCTCGTGAACCTTAATTGATTTTTTAAAAATAAAACCATTAATAATCAGTAAGTTGTAATTTTTTCAAAATTGATTCTAAAGTCTTTTGGGGACCCGTCGATAACCTTGTTGACGGTGAGAGACGCTGTGAGTGTTAGGCACCGGACCTAAAACCCAATTTTTGAAGGAAAGAAAATTATGGCAGTTATCAATACTAACCTGATGTCCCTGACTACTCAGAACAACCTGAACAAATCTCAGTCTTCTCTGGGCACTGCTATTGAGCGTCTGTCTTCAGGTCTGCGTATTAACAGCGCGAAAGACGATGCTGCTGGCCAGGCAATTGCAAACCGCATGACCGCTCAGATCAAGGGTATGAACCAGGCCGCACGTAACGCCAACGATGGTATCTCCATGGCGCAGACTGCTGAAGGCTCCCTGAACGAAATCAACAACAACTTGCAGCGCGTTCGTGAACTGGCTGTTCAGGCAAGTACTGGTACTAACAGTACCTCTGACCTGTCATCTCTGCAGGATGAAGTTAAAGCTCGTCTGGCTGAGATCAACCGTGTTGCAAGCAAAACTGACTTCAACGGCATCAAACTGCTGGACGGCTCTGCGGGTGCTGCAGGTGTGGTTAAAATTCAGGTTGGCGTAAACGACGGCGACACCATCAACCTGGACCTGAGCGGCGCTAAAGCTGACACCGCTACTCTGGGTGTTGCAGCGGTAGACCTGACAGCTCAGACTGGTACCGAGTTGAAAACAATTGACGATGCAATTGCAATCGTTGATAAAGCACGTTCAGGCCTGGGTGCTGTGCAGAACCGCTTCACTTCTGCAATCAACAACCTGAACAACACCTCTAACAACCTGTCTGCTGCTCAGTCCCGTATCCAGGACGCTGACTACGCAACTGAAGTTTCCAACATGTCCCGCGCGCAGATCCTGCAGCAGGCTGGTACTTCTGTTCTGTCTCAGGCAAACCAGGTTCCACAGACCGTTCTGTCTCTGCTGCGTTAATTTTACGCGTGAAACCCCGCTTCGGCGGGGTTTTTTTATCTCTGCTATTTGAGAATCCGCCTGTGAAACAAATCAGTGTCACTCAACCAAAGCTGGTCGCAGATTTTTCATGTGTCGGTGGGGAATGCCGTGAACATTGTTGTCAGGGCTGGACCATCGCGTTTGATAAATCCTCCGTTAATCGCTATCTGAACAGTAAAAATGCTGCGATTCGTCACACGGCGAAAACGGCGATAAAAGTTACTAAAAAACAGTATGGCCACTGGGGCGAAGTGATTTTCCATACGGAAAGTAAAAACTGCCCGTTTATGGATACGGAAAAACTCTGTTCTATTCATAGCGCCATGGGCGCCCAGGCCTTAAGCCCAACCTGTTCGTCGTTTCCACGGACAAACCGGGTCTATAAAAATGAAATCGAAAAATCGCTGAACCTCTCGTGTCCGGAAGTGACCCGACTTCTGTTGAACGATCGGGAGTCTATGTCGATGATGGAATCCATCAGCGTCCAGCAGGACGTCAATAATGCGCCGATGATTGATTTGAAGGCAAAGGTCATCAATCTCTTCTGCCAGAATATTTTCAGCGTTGAGGCGGTTAGCGTTGAAGAACAGGTTTACGCCGTGGTGAAATTCCTCATGGTGGCTGAAAAGCTCGATAATCTTGAAGAGAATATCGGCACGCTCGAAACGGTCTATTTCTCGCTGGTTAACGAACTGGTGAGCGGTAAAATCAAAACGGAATTAGGCGGGTTTAATCAGAACTACAGCCTGAAATTCGCGTTAATTTCGCTCATTCAGAGCTACTTTACGAAGAAAGCGACAGCCCGCGGCGGTGCGGTATTAAACCGTTATTTCACTCAGCTTTATCAACAGTTTGAGTCTGCTGGCGACACCGTGCCGGCAGAGAAGGTCATGGAGAACATCGAGTCCGTCTGGCGCGATGTGGCGGGCAGTTACCTGGCGACCAACGATCATTTATTTAAGAACTTTTTTAAATACAAACTGTGGGAGCAGGGCTTCCCGCAGAACAATGGCCGCAGCATGTTGAATAACCTTTATTTAATCGTCGCGGAGTTCTATTTCCTTAAAACGCTACTTGCCGGTCAGGCTCTCGTGGCGGGAAAAATTGAACAAGATAATATCATTGATGTTATTTACAGCTTCCACTCCCTTAGCCAGCATAATCAGGAAGCGGGAAAGCTCTTTCATCAACATATAGATAGCGTCAAACTCGGCGACGATCTTTCATTGTTACAACTGTTAATTTAGGCAGAAAAGTTGCCCCTGATGTGGGCAACCTCAGAATAACCTCACTTTATCCCCCTTTTTCATCCAATTGAACGCCCTGCAGAATCGGATAATCATGCCGATAACTCAACTAACGCAGGGCTGTTTATCGTGAATTCACTCTATACCGCTGAAGGTGTAATGGATAAACACTCGCTGTGGCAGCGTTATGTCCCGCTGGTGCGTCACGAAGCATTGCGCCTCCAGGTGCGCTTGCCGGCGAGCGTGGAACTCGACGATCTGCTACAGGCGGGCGGTATCGGGTTATTGAATGCAGTTGACCGATACGACGCTCTGCAAGGAACGGCATTTACGACTTACGCAGTTCAGCGTATTCGTGGTGCGATGCTGGACGAGCTGCGCAGCCGCGACTGGGTGCCGCGCAGTGTTCGCCGCAACGCGCGCGAAGTGGCGCATGCGATGGGGCAGCTGGAACAGGAACTGGGACGTAACGCAACGGAAACCGAAGTGGCGGAACGTCTTGGCATTGCTGTTGAAGAGTATCGTCAGATGTTGCTCGATACCAATAATAGCCAACTCTTCTCTTATGACGAGTGGCGAGAAGAGCATGGCGATAGCATCGAGCTGGTGACGGATGAGCACCAGCAGGAAAACCCGTTACACCATTTAATGGAAGGGAATTTACGCCAGCGCGTCATGGAGGCTATCGAAGCTCTGCCTGAACGCGAACAGCTGGTATTGACCCTTTATTACCAGGAAGAGCTTAACCTCAAAGAGATTGGCGCTGTTCTGGAGGTGGGAGAGTCGCGGGTGAGCCAGCTGCACAGCCAAGCCATTAAACGCTTACGAACCAAGCTGGGTAAGTTATAGGTGATTGATTCACCTGAAAAATGCCGCACAACGTATTGACAACCAGGAGTTATCATGACGGTGCAGCAATCTAAAAGACGGCCTTTAAGCCGCTACCTGAAAGACTTTAAACACAGCCAGACGCATTGCGCCCACTGTAACAAGTTACTCGATCGTATCACGCTGGTTCGCCGGGGCGAAATCGTCAATAAGATTGCGATTTCGCGTCTCGACACGTTGATGGACGAAGCAGCATGGCTCGAAGAGCAAAAAGAGTGGGTGGCGCTTTGCCGTTTCTGTGGCGATCTCCACTGCAAAGAGCAAAGCGACTTCTTCGACATTATCGGCTTCAAGCAATTCCTGTTTGAACAAACGGAGATGAGCCACGGCACCGTTCGCGAATATGTGGTTCGCCTGCGTCGCCTTGGGCAACATCTGACCGTAAACAATATTTCCCGCGATCTGCTCAAGACCGGTTATCTGGATGAAAATCTGGAGCCGTGGCTGCCTGCGACCAGCACCAACAACTACCGGATTGCGCTGCGAAAGTATGCGCAATACAAGGTACAAATGCCGGGTGCCATAAAGCAGAAAGCCCACGCCGGAACAACTTCTGATATATATTAAAAAAGAATAAGATGTAGCGCAGTCGCCTTTGACGTTGCAGGCGATTTCTCTACACTACGTAAAAATTCCACTATATCGGGGTATTTATGAAATTTGCACTTCTGGGTCGTCAGGCGCTGATGGGTGTTATGGCCGTTGCGCTGGTTGCGGGCATGAGCGTGAAAACGTTCGCCGCAGAAAACCTGCTGAATAAAGTAAAAGAGCGCGGTACGCTGCTGGTCGGGCTGGAAGGAACGTATCCTCCGTTCAGCTTCCAGGGCGATGACGGTAAGCTGACCGGTTTTGAAGTGGAGTTTGCTGAAGAGCTGGCGAAGCACCTCGGCGTGAAAGCGTCACTGAAACCGACCAAATGGGACGGTATGCTGGCGTCGCTGGATTCCAAACGTATTGATGTGGTGATTAATCAGGTGACCATTTCTGACGAGCGTAAGAAGAAATATGACTTCTCTACGCCGTACACCGTGTCCGGTATTCAGGCGCTGGTGAAGAAAGGCAACGAAGGCGGGATTAAAACTGCCGCCGACCTGAAAGGGAAGAAAGTCGGTGTCGGTCTGGGTACCAACTACGAAGAGTGGCTGCGCCAGAACGTGCAGGGCGTGGATATCCGCACCTACGATGATGACCCGACGAAATACCAGGATCTGCGCGTGGGCCGTATCGACGCCATTCTGGTTGACCGCCTGGCAGCGCTGGATCTGGTGAAGAAAACCAACAATACCCTGGCCGTAGCGGGTGATGCGTTCTCTCGTCAGGAATCAGGCGTGGCCGTTCGTAAAGGCAACGAAGACCTGGTCAAAGCGATTGATTCCGCGATTGCTGACATGCAAAAAGACGGAAGCCTGAAAGCGCTCTCCGAGAAGTGGTTCGGTGCAGACGTCACGAAATAAGTTTCTGACGTAAAAAAAGGCGCTTTTAAAAGCGCCTTTTTTATTTCTTTCGCGTCTGCGTGCATAATGAAAAATATCACATTTTGTCAGAGTTACCGGAGAACCCATGTCACTACAGAATTTAACGCGCTTTCCCCGCCTGGAGTTTATCGGCGCGCCGACGCCGCTGGAGTACCTGCCGCGATTTTCTGATTATTTAGGGCGCGATATTTTTATTAAGCGTGATGACGTGACGCCGATGGCGATGGGGGGCAATAAGCTGCGCAAGCTGGAGTTCCTGGCGGCTGACGCACTGCGCGAAGGCGCGGATACGCTTATTACTGCCGGTGCAATCCAGTCCAACCACGTTCGTCAGACAGCGGCGGTGGCGGCAAAGCTCGGGCTCCATTGCGTGGCATTGCTGGAAAACCCGATTGGCACGCGGGCAGAAAACTATCTCACCAACGGTAACCGCCTGCTGCTGGACCTGTTTAATGTACAGGTCGAAATGGTGGATGCGTTGACCGATCCGACCGCCCAGCTCGACGAGCTGGCGACGCGTCTGGAAGCGCAGGGGTTCCGCCCCTATGTTATCCCCGTCGGCGGTTCGAACGCGCTGGGCGCGCTGGGGTATGTGGAAAGTGCGCTGGAAATCGCGCAGCAGTGCGAGGGCGCGGTGAGCCTCTCCTCCGTGGTTGTCGCATCCGGCAGTGCAGGCACGCATGCCGGGCTGGCGGTAGGGCTGGAGCAACTGCTGCCGGACGTCGAGCTGATTGGCGTGACGGTGTCCCGCAGCGTCGAGGATCAGAAGCCGAAAGTGGTCACTTTACAGCAGGCGGTAGCCGAGCAGCTTGAGCTGAAGGCAAAGGCCGATATTCTGCTCTGGGATGACTATTTTGCGCCGGGTTACGGCACGCCTAATGAAGAGGGCATGGAAGCGGTGAAGCTGCTGGCGCGCCTCGAGGGCATACTGCTCGATCCGGTGTATACGGGTAAAGCGATGGCCGGACTGATTGACGGCATTGCGCAGAAACGCTTTAAGGATGAAGGGCCGATTTTATTTGTCCATACCGGCGGGGCGCCTGCGCTGTTTGCCTACCATCCTCATGTCTAAAAATCAGGTCGAAAAATAATAATGCAAGAAAGTATTCAACTGGTTATTGATTCTCTGCCGTTTCTGCTGAAAGGTGCGGTATTTACGTTACAGCTCAGTATTGGCGGGATGTTCTTCGGGCTGGTGCTGGGATTTGTGCTGGCCTTGATGCGCATGTCACCCGTCCTGCCGGTACGTTGGCTGGCACGCTTTTATATCTCCGTCTTTCGCGGCACGCCGCTTATCGCCCAGCTCTTTATGATCTACTACGGCTTACCGCAGTTTGGTATCGAGCTGGATCCGATCCCCGCAGCGATGATTGGTCTGTCGCTCAATACCGCGGCGTACACCTCCGAAACCCTGCGCGCGGCCATCTCCTCCATTGACAAAGGGCAGTGGGAGGCGGCGGCCAGTATCGGGATGACCCCGTGGCAGACGCTGCGCCGGGCCATTCTGCCGCAGGCGGCGCGCGTGGCGCTTCCACCGCTGAGCAACAGCTTCATCAGCCTGGTGAAAGATACTTCCCTGGCGGCAACGATTCAGGTGCCGGAGCTGTTCCGTCAGGCGCAGCTCATTACTTCGCGCACGCTTGAAGTCTTTACCATGTATCTGGCCGCCTCGCTGATTTACTGGGTGATGGCGACGGTGCTGTCTGCCCTGCAAAACTACTTCGAAAACCAGCTTAACCGCCAGGAGCGTGATCCAAAATGAGTGCTATCGACGTCAAAAACCTGGTGAAAAAATTCCACGGTCAAACGGTGCTCCACGGGATCGATCTTGAAGTCGAGCAGGGTGAAGTCGTGGCGATTATCGGACCGAGCGGTTCGGGAAAGACGACGCTGCTGCGCAGTATTAACCTGCTTGAACAGCCGGAAGGCGGCACCATCCGGGTAGGGGATATAACGATTGATACCGGAAAATCCATCAGCCAGCAGAAAGGGTTGATTCGCCGCCTGCGCCAGCATGTTGGCTTTGTTTTCCAGAACTTCAATCTCTTCCCGCACCGTACGGTGCTGGAGAACATTATTGAAGGGCCGGTCATTGTAAAAGGTGAATCGAAAGAGGACGCAACGGCGCGCGCGCGCGAACTGCTTGCTAAAGTCGGGCTGGCGGGGAAAGAGACCAGCTATCCGCGCCGCCTGTCGGGAGGGCAACAGCAGCGCGTGGCGATAGCGCGCGCGCTGGCTATGCGCCCGGACGTGATCCTTTTTGATGAACCGACCTCTGCGCTCGATCCGGAACTGGTGGGCGAGGTGCTGAACACCATTCGCCAGCTGGCGCAGGAAAAACGGACGATGGTGATCGTGACCCATGAGATGAGCTTTGCACGCGATGTTGCTGACCGAGCCATCTTCATGGATCAGGGGCGGATTGTGGAGCAGGGACCGGCGAAAAGCCTGTTCGCGAATCCTCAACAGCCGCGAACCCGTCAGTTCCTTGAAAAATTCCTGATGCAGTAGAATTTTTGCACTAATTTGCTCCAGAAATTTAGCCTGGAGCAAATTATTCTCCCCCTGCGCGCCGTCCTGTGTTTTTTTATTCCATCCAGCTCGGATAAACCTTATCGATAGTAAAGTTAATTGTGCTATTGCCGATATTTTGTAGTTAGAAAAAAGTTTTATGTGTTAGGTTATATTCACCATAATAATGATTATCTTTTCAGAGGCTTCATTTAGTAAGTATGAAGGATTCAGACTTTTTCACCTGGCGACGGGATTGCTCCCTCCGGTTTCAGGAATTGACCTGTGCCGACGAGGTATATCAGGAACTACAGCGACAAACTCAGACGCTTGAATTTGATTATTACGCGCTCTGCGTGCGCCATCCCGTGCCATTTACCCGGCCTAAGATCGCTGTGCATACCACTTATCCAAAGCAGTGGATGGCGCAATATCAATCCGCGAACTATTTCGCTATTGATCCCGTCTTAAAACCGGAGAATTTCATTCAGGGTCATTTACCCTGGACCGATGCATTATTCGCTGACGCGCAGGAATTATGGCATAGCGCACAGGACCACGGTTTACGCGCGGGAATAACGCAGTGTCTGATGCTGCCTAATCATGCGCTCGGCTTCCTGTCGGTTTCTCGTACTAGTGTACTGGAAGGACCGTTTGCCCGTGAGGAAATAGAATTGCGGCTGCAAATGCTGGTACAAATGGCCTTAACTTCTCTGATGCGTTTTGAAGATCAGATGGTCATGCCACCCGAAATGAAATTCAGCAAACGCGAACGCGAAATTCTGAAATGGACTGCGGAAGGGAAGACGTCTGCGGAAATAGCGATCATTCTCTCCATCTCCGAGAATACCGTTAACTTCCATCAGAAAAATATGCAGAAGAAATTCAATGCGCCCAACAAAACCCAGATCGCATGCTACGCGGCGGCAACGGGACTGATCTGACGGGATAATACGTTCTGCGTGACAGACGAGCGAACGGCTGAATGCACCGCATCCAGCCGTTTTTTGTTACTGGCGGTAGGCTTGTTTGATTTGCTTAACGGTGTTAGCAAATACAGCAGATTCGGCCTGGTCTTCCATCTCCGCGATTTGTTTTTCCATTTTAATGATCACACGACCGGCATCCGCCTGGCCCATCGCCTGCAGCATCAGCGTCAGCAGCGCTTTCAGGCAGTTTACTTCCTGTGCCAGTTCCTGGTTATTCTCCGCAGTGGCAAATTCAGGTGTGCTCATTTATTTTCCTCATTATTTAACGGCGCTAAAACGCGACGACGAAAGTCAAGGCGGCGGAGTATACCACAAGCTGTCACAAAAAATGCAGCGGTTGTTTTTCGTACTTTTACACGGATGTTTAATAGCGTAAACAGAACGAACCGGTAAACTGAACCGCTGTTATAGGCTATTAATTGTTTATGCCCGGTTCGCTTGCCGTTAATTATTGTTACAAAAAGTTGAGAACTGTTTTTTTGCAGGGAATGCCTGCACGTTTTTTGTAACTTTTTGAATACAGATGCTTAAAAAAAGCTGCAAAAGCCCTGTGTGCACGGGCTCTCTTTCCACGGACTGTACAGCCTAATTTCCAAAAACGAGAGCGAAATCGAATAGCCGGTTTTTTAACGTTTTAATCTTGTGAGGAAAACCGTTAATATAAACCAAATTATCACTCAGTAGCGTTATCCCTATTCTGGAGACATTTCCTTTGATCAACGTCCTTCTTGTTGATGACCACGAACTGGTGCGCGCAGGGATACGACGCATTCTTGAAGATATTAAAGGTATTAAAGTTGCCGGTGAGGCGTGCTGTGGGGAGGATGCGGTAAAATGGTGCCGCACAAACTCGGCCGATGTGGTACTGATGGATATGAACATGCCCGGTATCGGTGGTCTTGAAGCGACACGCAAAATCGCGCGTACCTTTGTCGATACAAAAGTCATCATGCTGACCGTGCATACCGAAAACCCACTGCCCGCGAAAGTGATGCAGGCGGGCGCAGCGGGCTACCTGAGTAAAGGTGCTGCACCGCAGGAAGTCGTTAATGCAATCCGTTCCGTGTTTGCCGGACAGCGCTACATTGCTTCCGACATCGCTCAGCAAATGGCGCTGAGTCAGATTGAGCCCGAGAAAAACGAATCACCGTTTGCGAGTTTGTCTGAGCGTGAATTGCAGATTATGCTGATGATCACCAAAGGTCAGAAGGTGAATGAGATTTCGGAACAGCTGAATCTCAGCCCGAAAACGGTGAACAGCTATCGTTACCGTATGTTCAGTAAACTAAACATTCATGGTGACGTCGAACTGACGCATCTGGCCATCCGGCATGGTTTGTGTAATGCGGAGACGTTGTTAAGTCAGTGAGTGATGTGTTCGATTCAAAAGCATTTCTGAAAACCGTAACCAGCCAGCCTGGCGTCTATCGCATGTATGACGCTGGCGGTACGGTTATCTACGTAGGGAAGGCAAAAGATCTTAAAAAACGCCTCTCCAGCTATTTTCGCAGCAACCTGGCCTCCCGGAAGACCGAAGCGCTGGTCTCACTCATTCAGAATATTGATGTCACCGTCACGCACACTGAGACAGAAGCGCTGCTGCTTGAGCATAACTATATAAAGCTCTACCAGCCGCGCTATAACGTCCTGTTGCGTGATGATAAATCCTACCCGTTTATTTTTCTGAGCGGCGATACCCATCCGCGCCTCGCCATGCACCGTGGTGCAAAACATGCGAAGGGCGAATATTTCGGGCCGTTCCCTAACGGCTATGCCGTGCGTGAAACGCTGGCGCTGCTGCAAAAAATCTTCCCGATCCGCCAGTGTGAGAACAGCGTTTACCGTAACCGCTCGCGCCCGTGCCTTCAGTACCAGATCGGACGCTGCCTGGGCCCCTGCGTGGCCGGGCTGGTGAGTGAAGAAGAGTATGCCCAGCAGGTGGATTATGTGCGCCTGTTCTTAGCCGGAAAAGACGATCAGGTCTTAACGCAGCTGATCGCGCGGATGGAAAAAGCCAGCGCCGCACTCGAGTTTGAAGAGGCCGCGCGGATCCGTGACCAAATCCAGGCGGTGCGAAGAGTCACTGAGAAACAGTTTGTTTCGAATACCGGTGACGATCTCGACGTCATCGGCGTGGCCTTTGACGCCGGGATGGCCTGCGTGCACGTGCTGTTTATTCGCCAGGGCAAAGTGCTCGGCAGCCGCAGCTATTTCCCGAAAGTGCCCGGCGGTACCGAACTGGGTGAAGTGGTGGAAACCTTTGTCGGCCAGTTCTATCTGCAGGGGAGCCAGATGCGCACGCTGCCTTCTGAGATCCTGCTCGATTTTAATCTTGACGATAAAACCCTGCTGGCCGATTCGCTCTCAGAACTGGCGGGCCGTCGGGTCAATGTACAAACCAAACCGCGCGGCGATCGTGCGCGTTATCTGAAGCTGGCGCGAACCAACGCGGCGACGGCACTCACCACTAAGCTGTCGCAGCAGTCGACGGTGCACCAGCGTTTAACGGCCCTGGCGACGCTGCTGAAGCTGCCGGAAGTGAAACGGATGGAGTGTTTCGACATCAGTCATACGATGGGGGAACAGACGGTGGCGTCCTGCGTGGTGTTTGATGCAAATGGTCCTCTGCGCGCCGAGTATCGCCGCTATAATATCACCGGGATCACGCCGGGCGATGACTATGCGGCCATGAATCAGGTGCTGCGTCGTCGCTATGGTAAAGCCATAGAAGAGAGCAAGATCCCGGATGTGATCCTGATTGACGGTGGGAAAGGGCAGCTCGGCCAGGCGAAAGCGGTATTTGAATCGCTTGATGTCAGCTGGGATAAAAACCATCCGCTGCTGCTGGGCGTCGCAAAAGGGGCCGATCGTAAGGCTGGTCTGGAGACATTGTTCTTCGAGCCGGAAGGTGAGGGCTTCAGCCTGCCGCCGGATTCCCCGGCGCTACACGTCATCCAGCATATTCGCGATGAATCGCACGATCACGCCATTAGCGGTCACCGCAAAAAACGGGCGAAGGTGAAAAATACCAGTAGCCTGGAAACGATCGAAGGCGTGGGACCAAAGCGTCGCCAGATGCTGCTGAAATATATGGGCGGATTGCAAGGATTACTCAACGCCAGCATGGAGGAAATTGCAAAAGTGCCGGGTATTTCGCAAGGGCTGGCAGAAAAGATCTACTACTCGTTGAAACATTGAGGGCTCTGTAGCAACATAGAGCTAAATTTTACTGACAACAAACAGTTACCGTCATTATGCAATTTAATATCCCTACGTTGCTCACTCTTTTTCGTGTTGTACTCATCCCGTTCTTTGTACTGGCGTTTTACCTGCCGGTCGTCTGGGCACCTTTCGCCTGCGCATTGCTCTTTCTGATCGCGGCGGTCACCGACTGGTTTGATGGCTATCTGGCCCGCCGCTGGAATCAAAGTACCCGTTTCGGTGCCTTCCTCGATCCGGTGGCAGACAAAGTGATGGTTGCTATTGCGATGGTGCTGGTGGCCGAGCACTATCATACCTGGTGGGTGACGCTGCCTGCGGCAACTATGATCGGCCGTGAGATCATCATCTCTGCACTGCGCGAGTGGATGGCGGAGCTGGGGAAACGCAGCAGCGTGGCGGTCTCGTGGATTGGTAAAGTCAAAACGACGGCGCAGATGGCAGCGCTGGTCTGGATGCTCTGGCGTCCGAACGCCTGGGTTGAATGGGCGGGAATTGGCCTGCTGTGGGTCGCGGCAGTGCTGACGCTGTGGTCTATGCTGCAATATTTGAACGCGGCGCGCGGGGATTTGCTTGATCAGTGATCGTTTCGCCGTAATTTTCAGCAAACGATCCGGGGATGCAAAAAATAACGTTGACTCATAACGTCATATCAGTAGAATGCAACGCATCGAACGGCGGCACAGCAAGCCGGACGATAGTGAAATCAAGTGGTTAGACGTTTACTTGATGACATGCGGGAATAGCTCAGTTGGTAGAGCACGACCTTGCCAAGGTCGGGGTCGCGAGTTCGAGTCTCGTTTCCCGCTCCAGATTAAAGACATTCGCAGTTGCGGGTGTCATTTTGAAAAGTTTTACGGCGCGTTAGCAAAGCGGTTATGTAGCGGATTGCAAATCCGTCTAGTCCGGTTCGACTCCGGAACGCGCCTCCACTTTCTTCCCTGGCCGGATGGTGGAATCGGTAGACACAAGGGATTTAAAATCCCTCGGCGTTCGCGCTGTGTGGGTTCAAGTCCCACTCCGGCTACCATGGGAAACAAAGAATAATATCAATGATAAGCAGTGTCGTATAAACCACCGAAAGGTGGTTTTTTTATTTCATTTGCTCTACTTCAGCATTTTCACTGTGCCATTTTCCGTTTCCGAGTCAAAAAGCCTTCGAGGCTCTACGCCTGAAGGCTCATAAATCACATTCGTTTTACTACTTTCCTTACTAACAAACCAGTAAGAATCGCCGGAAGCAATCCAAACAAAGAGGCGATATCTACTAACGTATCCTCCAATTCTTCTATCCCGTATGTGCCGAAATGATCCATCACTGCATAAGCCCATTCGGCAGGTATCAAAATAAAAAGCCATCGCGTATATAAAAGAAAGCTGATAAGGCCTATTGCGAGACTAAAAATGATTTCTATAAAAGTCCTCATGTTACAGTTATTGTCCCGTAAGCTTTAAAGCTCGTGCAAGGTACCGGCATCATGGTTGTTTTCATGAGGGCGTCACGGAGATAGTCAAAGTCACTCAGATTGAGCAGGGTTATACATCCTTCGCTTAACCCCCTCGGACCAATAGGATGAAGTCGAAAATGCCCGCGTCTCACTCCTTCAACAAACACTTGATCATCTATTTGCCAGTCATCTTTATACAAGGCAAACCAGGTTGAGCGATCGGTGCCATAAACATTTTTAAGGGCAAAATCATTTAAGCTTCCTAACCTACCCCCACTCTGTCGGTTCACAATGAAGTACCGTCCGGGCGGTATCGGACCGATTTCTGGCTTGCTTGCCATAGTCGGATTGTTTCTGCCGTAGAGTTGACCAGAGAATGCCGGAAAGTTTCCTACACCTGGGACGGTAAGGATAGATGACGGTAAGCCATTCAATGCGTAGCGGGCAATAATCATGCTGTAACCCGAATATTCCAGCCGTCAGTAAACTGGATGTTCCCGTCGCAGTGCTTCCAGGTGATTTTCTCGTAACGCAGTTCTATGGCCTCGAGATGGTTGTGTTTTTCCATTGAGGGATTTTTTACATTATGCATAACAGGCGTTATCCCTACGATTTTCACATTTTCTAAAAGCATGTTGAAATACTCAACTTCCTGCCCTGCATCGTTGACACGGTACCATTTGATTTCAGCTGATTTTAGGGTTTGGCCAGTTGCTACAGCCCGGTAAAGGTAGGGAGAGGATGAATCAAACTCTTTTTCGATTGTTAGTGGAGAGTGGATGCGGGTGCCGGTTAGTTTCCCCGTATTGCCATCGGTTGGAATGTGCAAACCATGACCGAACGATAAAACCTCAATACTACCTTCACGGTGCTGAACATCTACAGAACCTGTAATATTTGCACCGCCGTCGTCTTTGAGCCATAAATACGCGGGTATAGCCATTCTGAAAGCTCCTTTTCAGTGAGTTTGACGTGATTGTCAGAGACTAATAAACCAACAAACTCAGGCCATCTCAAGGCATTGCGTGCTATACCTTTCGTAAATATCTCTTTGTTATTTATATGAAAATATTTTTAATGGTTTCTTTCATATTACATCACACCCCACCCAAATAAGCCTTCCTCACCTCCTGATTCCCCAGCAGCTCCTCGCCGCTGCCGCTCAGCCGGATCTGCCCGTTAACCATCACATACCCGCGATCGGAAAGCTTCAACGCGTGATGCGCATTCTGCTCCACCAGAAAGATAGTCATGCCGTTACGGGCCAGCTCGCGCAGCGTCTGGAAGATCTGTTTCACCACGATCGGGGCTAAGCCCAGGCTCGGTTCATCCAGCAACAGCAGCTTCGGACGGCTCATCAGCGCCCGGGCGATCGCCAGCATCTGCTGTTCCCCGCCGGACATGGTCATCGCGCGCTGCTTGCGCCGCTCCTTGAGGCGAGGGAACAGGTCAAACATGGTTTGCATATCGTCAGCGGCAAACTGGCTGCCGATGGGGATGGTCCCCATCAGCAGGTTCTCTTCAACGGTCATATCCGGGAAGATTCGTCGGCCTTCCGGCGCCTGCGCTATGCCGCCGGACGCGACGTAGTGGGTGGATTTATGGCTGATATCTTCACCACCGAAAAGGATCTGCCCGTTGCGGATGCGGGGCTGGCCAAAGATGGACATCAGCAATGTCGATTTTCCGGCGCCGTTTGCGCCAATCAGCGCCACGGTTTCACCCTTATTGACCTCGAGGGAGACCTGCTTCAGCGCCTGAATGACGCCGTAAAACACGTCCACCTCGCGAAATGCCAGCAGCGGTTCGCTCATAGGGTGACCTCGCTTTCATCCGTGCCCAGATAGGCGGCAATGACCTTTTCATCATGCTGGATCTGTTCGGGTTTTCCTCTGGCAATAACATCGCCGTGGTCGAGTACGATAATGTCGTCCGAAATCTCCATCACCATCCCCATATCATGCTCAATCAGTAATACCGTGATGTCATGGTGATCCCGCAGAAAGCGAATAATGCTGCTCAGCTTGTGCGTTTCAACCGGGTTCAGCCCGGCGGCGGGTTCATCCAGACAGATCATTTCCGGACCTGTGCACATTGCCCGCGCGATTTCCAGACGCCGCTGCTGGCCGTACGACATCTCTCCCGCGAGGCGATTGGCGCAGTCCACCAGATCCACCACTTCCAGCCAGTAGAAGGCCCTGTCCAGGGCATCGCTTTCCGCCCGCCGGTATGCCGGCGTATTTAAGATCCCGGCGAGCAGATTGCGGTTTACGCGCATATGCTGCGCGACAAGCAGGTTTTCCACGACCGACATCTCGCGAAAAAGACGGATATTTTGAAACGTGCGCGCCAGCCCTGCGCGGTTGACCAGATGCGTTCCGCCAAACATTTTGTAGAACAGACGCTGCCCGAACTGCGCGGGGTTAATCCAGTCACCCGGCTGGAATTTTTGTCCGAGGACCTGAATAACGTTGGTCGTTTTAGTGCGGGTATTAAATAAAATGTTGCCGCCGGAGGCTCTGTAGAAGCCCGTCAGGCAGTTAAACACGGTTGTTTTTCCCGCCCCGTTTGGCCCAATCAGGGCGGTAATTGAGCCACGCTGCACGTCCAGGTTGACGTCGTTTAGCGCCTTAATCCCGCCGAAATGCATCATCAGATGTTCAACGCGTAATATCGTTCCGTTCATGGCGCGACGCCCTTACGCACGGCAAACCCGCTGCGGTTAATGCGGATCAAACCGCGTGGACGCCAGATCATCATCATCACCATGAGCATGCCGAACAGCAGGACGCGGTACTCGGCAAAACTGCGCAGCAGTTCCGGCGTTACCGTGAGCACAAAGGCGGCCAGCACCACGCCAAGCGTAGAGCCCATACCGCCCAGTACCACAATGGCGAGGATCAGCGCCGATTCAAAGAAGGTAAAGGAGGTTGGATTCACGAACCCCTGATAGGTGGCGAAGAACACCCCGGCAATGCCCGCGGTCGACGCGCCCAGCGTAAAGGCCGACAGCTTAACCAGAACATGATTTAACCCCATTGAGCGGCACGCTATTTCGTCTTCACGCAGGGCTTCCCACGCCCGACCAATCGGCATCCGCGTCAGGCGGTGCTTGATATAGAGCACCAGCATCACCACCAGGAACAGCACCGCGTAGATAAAAATAAACTTCATGTTCGGGTTGTAGGTCAGGTGGAAAAATTCGTGGAAGGGCACGCCGCCTTCTTTCGCGCGTCGCCCAAATTCCAGACCGAAAAAGGTGGGGGGAGGGGCCGACACGCCGTTCGGGCCGCCGGTGAAGGTCAGCCAGTTGTTCAGTATCAGGCGAATGATCTCCCCGAACCCGAGGGTGACGATGGCCAGATAGTCACCGTGCATGCGCAGTACCGGGAAACCGAGCAGGGCACCTGCGGCGGCGGCCATGATTGCCGCCAGCGGCAGCATGCTCCAGAAGCCTAAGCCGAGATACTGGTATCCCAGCGCCAGTCCGTACGCTCCAATCGCGTAGAATGCGACATACCCCAGGTCCAGCAGGCCGGCCAGACCCACGACGATATTCAGCCCCAGACCGAGAAGCACGTAGATCAGCCCGAGAATGGCGACGGTCAGCACATATTTAGTGGCGACAAACGGAAAGCAAATCGCAAGGGTAATCACCAGAGGAATAATCCAGCGCATGCGGCTTTTGTATTGCGGTGGCCGGACATATACGCCCGCGCTATCGGCTTCGAAGCGCGCCTGGAAACGGGCGCCCGCGGCGGTACCTAAAAAGGCGCTCAACAGAAAACGCCCGAGCATGACGATGCCAACCATCCAGGCCAGTCGCTGCCCGGCGAAGTTAAAGCTGTACCCGTCCAGCACCACGCCCGCTATGGGGCCGAAGATAATCAGCGCTATCAGCCCGGAAAAAATCGCGTCCAGAATGCAGCGTTTAAGTGAAAAACCGTGTGATGTCATCATGCTCTCCCTCACACCTTGGCCACAATCGGCCGCCCAAGCAGGCCCTGGGGACGGAAAATAAGGATCATGACCAGCAGGCCGAACGAGAAGACGTCTTTATAGTCCGAATTCACCATGCCCGAGAACTGGGCTTCCGCCACGCCGAGGATAAGGCCACCGAGCATGGCGCCGGGGAGGGAGCCGATGCCGCCGAGTACCGCGGCAGTAAAGGCTTTAATGCCGATCACGAACCCGACGTAGAAATCAAAGGTGCCGTAATTCATGGTGATCAACACCCCCGCCAGACCGGCCATCGCCGCGCCGATGACAAAGACCATCGAAATAATCCGATCGGTGTTAATGCCCAGAATGGAGGCCATCTTACGATCCTGCTGTACCGCGCGGCACATCCGCCCCAGCCGGGTATGGTTGATTATCCAGGTAAGCACCAGCATGCCGACAAACGAGGCAACCAGAATAAACACCTTGGTGTAGGTTATCTGCACGAACCCGTCGCCCAGATGCAGGCGTAGAACGCCGTCCAGCATGGTCGGCACCCCCTGCTGGCGAGGACCCTGGCTCAGCTGCGCGTAGTTTTGCAGGATAAGCGACATGCCGATGGCGGAGATCAGCGGCGCCAGGCGCGTGGAGTTGCGCAGCGGCTTGTAGGCGATACGCTCGATGGTCCAGCCGTACACCCCGGTTACCACAATGGTGAACACCAGCGTCCCGAGGATCAGCAGCGGGAACGACTGCAGACCGAAGAAAGAGAGCAGCGCCAGGCCAATGGCGCAGAGATAGGCGGAAATCATATACACTTCGCCGTGGGCGAAGTTGATCATGCCGATAATGCCGTACACCATGGTGTAGCCGATGGCGATCAGGCCGTAGACGGAGCCCAGCGTTAAGCCATTAATTAACTGTTGCAGGAAGAATGTACTCATCTTAGCGCGCTCGTTTTATAGGCCGCGCGAGCCGCGCAGCCTGATGTTTATTACGCGCCGACGGGCAAGCCCGCCGACGTTGAGCGTGACTCCGTCCCGTTACTGCACTTCCTTATATTTTCCTTTGTCGTCCCACTGATAAACCACGTAGTCAGACACTTTCAGATCGCCTTTGCTGTCCCAGGCTTTTTTGCCCATCACCGTGTCGACGGAATTGGCTTTTAGCCACTCGCTGGCTTTGGCGGAGTCCTTGCCGCCGGTGGCCTTGAAGGCCGCGGCAATGGCCTGGACGGAGGCATAGGAATAAAGGGTGTAACCTTCCGGCTCGAATTTACCGGCGCGGAATTTCTCGATAACCGCTTTACCATCCGGGATAAGGCGCGGATCTTTACCGAAGGTCATGTAAATACCGTTGGTGTATTGCGGGCCACCCGCGGCGGTCACCATCTCTTCGTTGACAATGCAGTCGCCGGAGAAGAATTTCGCCTGCACGCCCTGTTCACGCATCTGGCGAACCAGCGGACCGGCTTCCGGGTGACAGCCGCCGAAGAACACGACGTCCGGTTTTTGCGCGCCGATCTTGGTCACCAGCGCGTTAAAGTCTTTTTCACCGCGGGATAACCCCTCATACATCACATCCTGAACCCCGCGTTTCGCCAGCGCCGCTTTGGTGGCGTCAGCCAGACCCTGACCATAGGTGTCTTTATCGTGAATAATCACCACGCGCCTGGCTTTCAGCTTGTCGATGATGAAATCGCTGGCAACCTGACCCTGCTGATCGTCGCGTCCGCACATGCGGAACATATCGCTCATGCCGCGTTCGGTGATCAGCGGGTTAGTTGAGCCGGGGGTAATCGCAATAATGCCCGCGTCGCTATACACCTCGGAGGCGGGCATGGTGGAAGAAGAGCAGAAATGGCCGACCACGGCGTTGACTTTATCCTGGTCAACTAAACGGTTGGCGACGGCCACGGCCTGCTTAGGCTCGCAGGCATCATCCCCCTGAACCAGTTTGATCTTCTCGCCGTTAATGCCGCCTGCGGCATTAATGTCTTCAGCGGCCTGCGTTGCACCGTGCCAGTACTGATCGCCATAGGTGGCATTCGGACCCGTAAACGGACCGGCCACGCCAATCACAATATCTGCCCTGGCGGAAAACGCCGTCACCAGGCAGCCGGCCAACACGAGAGAAAGAGGAGTTCTGATAAATTTCAGCGACATTATTATGTTCCTTAGCAAAGAGGTTTTTGCACCACGGCGTAAACCCGAATGCCCGACGGCGCAGCCAATCCAAAACATGAACAAGAACAAAATGCACTAAACGAACAAGATACAGACGGCATCCTGCATATTACGGCGAGGTTTCCCTGCGCAGCATCGCGCGAAGAACAGTAAGCAAAAACGTTGCCAGAATGGTTAACCCATTGACGGGCTTGTGACCTGTTTGAGTATAGAGCGCCGCGTTCTGCCGCCCTGCGGGAGGAGAAGAAATTACAGCGGAGATCACATATCGTTAACAATAAAGCCCATAAGTTGTGCAAAGGTCACGATTTGCACGTTTTTGCAGCAATAAAGACCTAAACTTCAGCCCGGAGAGGGGGGAGATATGTGTTAGGATCGTTTCCTTTTTTGCAGGAGTATCAGCGATGACTGAAGGCCCATTGAATGAAAGCGAAATGGCGTGGCTTGAAGAGACGTTAATGTCTTACGGTCATGATGACGCGTCCGTGATTGACGTGTCCGAACTGGACGGCATGCTTACCGCAGTGCTTTCCGGTCCTGTTGTCGTTGAGCCAGATGCCTGGCTGGTGGCGGTGTGGGGTGGCGAGAAGCACATTCCGCGCTGGAAAAACGATCGTGAGATGAACCGTTTTATCGATCTCTGCTTTAAGCATATGAACGATATCGCCGAGCGCCTGAGTGAGTACCCGGATCAGTTTGAACCGATGTTCGGTTATAACGACGTTGACGGTGAGAGCTATACCGTGGTGGAAGAGTGGTGCTATGGCTATATGCGCGGCGTGGCGCTGACGGACTGGTCAGCCTTGCCGGAAGAGCTCAAGGCCGATCTTGACGTGATTGCGCTGCACGGGACGGAAGAGAACAGCGAAAAGCTGGATGAACTGTCCGAAGAGGAGTATATCGCCAGCATCGAGAGCATCCAGCCTGCGGCACTGCGTTTATATCAATACTGGGTCAACAACCCGCAGCAGCCGGAAGTGAAGAAGCCGACGGTGAACGGCACGAAGGTCGGGCGTAACGATCCGTGTCCTTGCGGCAGCGGGAAGAAGTTTAAGAGCTGCTGTTTGCACTGACAAAAAAGGGGCTGATGACAGCCCCTTTTTTATTTAGCCCACTTCCGGCAGCATCCCGGCTGCAATCAACACCTGCACCAGAATAATCACCACCCCACAACCAAACACAATGCACAGCAGCGGTTTTCCGCCCGCCACGCGATATCCTTGCTGAGGATGCTGCTGGCGGCTTTTCCACGCCAGCAGGGAAGGGAGCAGCAGGGCCAGGATTGAGAGCGCCACCCCCGCATAGCCCAGCGCCATGACAAACCCGCGTGGGTAAAACAGCGCAAAAGCGAGCGGCGGCAGGAAGGTGATGGCCCCCGTCTGCAACCGTCCAGCCGCGGTATTGCGACGCTGGAACAGGTCGGCCAGGTAATCAAACAGGCCGAGCGCCACGCCCAGGAAGGAGGTTGCCAGCGCCAGGTCGGCAAACAGGTGCACCGCCAGCTCCACGTGCGGGGAGGTAACGACCTCGCGCAGTGCCAGCAGAAAACCGTTCAGGCCAGCGTGTTGCGCCATCAGCCCAATAAAGGTTGAAGAGTCAATGCTGCCCAGCGTCACCAGCTGCCAGAAAATATAGGCGATCAGCGGGATCGCGCTGCCGATAACAAAAACGCGGCGCAGCTTGCGAATATCGCCGTTCATATAGCTGACGATGCTCGGCACGCTGCCATGGAAGCCAAACGAGGTGAAAATGACCGGGATCGCGGAGAGCGCCAGCCCTTTTTCCAGCGGCAGCGTCAGCAGGTTGACCTTGTGCACGTGCGGCGCCAGCAGCACCAGCATGATAATCAGGAAGAGAATTTTGGCGCTGAAGAGAAAGCGGTTAAACAGATCGACCAGCGATGTCCCCACGCAGACCACACCGCCGCCAATAAGCGCAAAGAAGATAGCCCCCGTCGCAGGGGTAATGTCAGAGCCAAACCAGTCGTTGACGCTGGAGGCGATGAGCTCCCCGGCGCCGCTGATATAGGCGGCGGTCAGGGCGTACATCAGGAACATCATGCTAAAGCCGGTTACCCACTGGCCATAGCGTCCCAGATAGCGCGCAGCAAGCGAACCCAGACCGGTGTCGGCAGGCACGTGCTGGTAAACCTCAAGCAGCAGCAGGGCGGTGTAACACATCAGCGCCCAGAGCGTACCCAGCAGCAGCAGGGTCATGCCAAATCCCACGCCCGCGGCTGCCAGGGGCATTGCCAGCATTCCTGCGCCAATCGTCGTTCCGGCGACGATAAAAATACTTCCCAGGGTTCTGTTTTTCACGCTTTCCTCTACAACGATGCTTAATCGCGAATAAATCTGCGGCGCAGAGTAAGGCAAAAGGGGGAATTCGTCAAACCACCGTTACAAGAGGTGTAATGAAAGGTTTACGCGTTGCGCTGCCGCCAGTCCGGCGTGGGGCGACGGTCAGGCGTGACGTAAACAAGGCGTACAGGGAATAAAATGGGTGTTTTTATGCGGGGAGGGAAGGTAAATTAACGCGGTGCCGGAAACCGGCACCGCGCTGAAATTAATTCTGCGTATCAAGAGTGGAAAGTTCTTTATCAATAAAGTAAAGACCCTCGCCGGATTTCCCCACCAGAGATAATTTATCCAGCACGGATTTAAACAGCTTCTCTTCTTCGTGTTGCTCCGCGACGTACCACTGCAGGAAATTGAAGGTTGGATAATCCTGGCTGGTCATCGCCGCATGAACCAGTTCGTTAATTTTCTGCGTAATCAGCTGCTCGTGCTCGTAGGTAGCGCGGAACAGTTCATCGAGAGAATTATACTCGGCAAAAGGGGATGACACGGTTTCAATGCGCGGCAGGCTGCCCGTATCCGTCAGATAATCAAACAGACGCTGCATGTGGGTCATCTCTTCCTGAGCGTGACGACGCAGAAACGCGGCAGCGCCCTCGAAGCTGTGGTAGCTGCACCAGGCGCTCATCTGCTGGTAGAGCAGGGATGAAAAAAGCTCGAGGTTCATTTGTGCGTTGAGCTTGTCGATCATTTCAGTTTTCAGCATGGTGACGCTCCGGATTATTATTTCTGGTTCACAATGAGCGACACTATAATTTGTTATTTAATTATTTGCAAAACGTAAAATTTTTATTTTATTTATTTAAAATACGAATGGGAATAAAACGCATTGGCGATTTTCATAAATTATTAATGAGAACTATTTTTGTTCGTAATGAAATAAACTGCCAGCACGCGCTGGCAGCGTCGATTAATACCACGGATTATTTGATTTAGGATTAACGGCGTAACCCATACATTTATACTGGATAGTCACGCTCTCGTTCAGGCACAAAGATCCGCTCGTCAGGGTGCAGGTTTTAATGGGCTGACCATAGGCTGAGGCAGTGGCATACCCCATGCTCTGACACGCTTTTGACGCCGTGCCGTTATTCACATACGCATCGGAATACGCATTTTGCAGCGCTGCCTGGCCGTAGTCGAGACGAACGATGCCGTTCGGCGCGTCGAGGCTGCTGACTTCAGCCTGGCGATTAATACTACACCCCGCGAGCAGCAGGATTGTGCCGGCTACAATGACTCTTTTCATGGTTCGCTCTGAGTGGATGGAAATACGTTATCGTACCCGCAGATGCCCGCTGCAATGCCTGGAATAGCCGGACAATCTGCCCTCACTCTTCGCAACGGGTCAGCGGTGAGCGCTTTCAGTCCATACCCTAATAAAAAATGTGATTTGCATCACAAAAGTGTTGATTTTTGTGATGGTGGTCATATTATAGGCACGTTGATAATAAAGTTGTATAACAAGTTAATGGAGCATCATCGTGAAACTGCGCAAAATCCTGAAAAGTATGTGGGCCAATTACTGCCGCACGTTCAAAGACGTGCCGCCGGGCGCCATGTTCTGATAAAAAAAACCTGCTTCGGCGGGTTTTTTTGTACCTGCTGACGATGAAGGAGAGATGTCAGGGTGCGTGTTTTGATACTATGGCGGCCTTTAAATAAGGAGAAAGCCCCCATGTCACAAAACCTGAGCGCCGATCAGGAACTGGTCTCTGACGTTGTTGCCTGTCAGCTGGTTATCAAACAAATCCTTGATGTTCTGGACGTGATTGCGCCGGTTGAAGTGCGCGAGAAGATGTCTACGCAGCTGAAAAACATCGATTTCGCCAGCCATCCTGCTGCCGCTGACCCGGTTACGCTTCGTGCGATCCAGAAAGCCATCGCGCTGATTGAGCTGCGATTCACGCCGCAGGGTGAGTCCCACTAAAGCAGGGAAACGGGCGACGGCATGTGTCGCCCTTTGATGCGGTCAGAAGAACGTCTGGACCAGCAGGTAGCTTGCCGCACACGCGCAGCTTACCCCAATCAGCCCTGGCAGAATAAAGCTGTGGTTGATGATAAATTTGCCGATGCGGGTGGTGCCTGAACGGTCAAAGCCGATGCACGCCAAATCACTTGGATAGGTCGGCAGGACAAAATAGCCGTATGACGCCGGGAAAAAGGCGATCAGCATTTTCGGATCGATGCCGAGCATCAGGCCCATAGGCGCAACGGCCGTCAGCGCAGCCGCCTGGCTGTTCACCAGTTTTGACACCAGAAACAGCACAATGGCATACGTCCACGGGTGGCTTTTCACCACGCCTTCCAGCGCCAGCTTTAGCTCGTCAAGATGCGCCTGGAAAAAGGTATCGCTCATCCACGCCACGCCGAACACCGAGAAAATCGCCACCATACCGGCCTTGAACACCGCGCCGTTAGAAATCGCCGACGCATTGACCTTACAGGCCATCAGCATCACGGCGCCCGCAATCAGCATCATCATCTGGATGACAAGGTTCATCGACAGCGCCGTCATTTTGCCTTTCAGCTCAAAGGCGGGGCGCAGGTCAGGGAACGCCCCCAGCAAAACGACCACGGCAATACCGGCAAAGAAAATCCACGTGGACCAGTAGGCCTGTTTAGGGAAACGCTGATTCATTAACGTCTCCGTTCCGCCGTAGATAAACTCGCGCTGCTTAGGATCTTTCAGCTTTTCCTGAAACTCCATGTCGTCAGCCAAATCTTTACCACGGCGTAAACTCCACAGGGCCGCAATGGTCACGCCGAAAAGCGAAGCGGGAACCGACACGGCGAGAATTTCCAGGATCCCCCACGCGTGGCCTATACCATGCTGAGCCGCAAGGATGGACACCAGCGATACCACGGCAACGGAAACGGGGGAGGCCGTGATCGCCATCTGCGACGCAACCGATGCCACGGCCATGGGGCGCTCGGGGCGGATCCCTTTTTTCAGGGCGATATCCGCAATAATGGGGAACATGGTGTAGACCACGTGCCCGGTGCCGCACAGAAAGGTCAGCATCCAGGTGGTGAAAGGCGCGAGCAGGGTGATGTGCTGCGGGTGTTTGCGCAGCAGACGTTCGGCAAACTGCATCATGACGTTGAGACCGCCGGCAGTCTGCAGCGTAGCGGCACAACCAATCACCGCGAGGATGGTCAGCATAACGTCTACCGGCGGCTTACCCGGCTGCAGACCAAAGACAAAACATAAAATAAAAAGACCAATACCGCTGATTAACCCAAGCCCCATTCCGCCGAAACGCGTACCCGTCAGCAGGCAGAGGAGAATGACAACAAACTCAATGGTGATCATGATGCTCCCTCGTCAATGATTATGTAACTAAATAAATCATCACACGTTGTGTGGTTAATCATTGGGAGCCAGATCTGATTTGTTAAATTTCAGCAAAAGCAGCAGGTTGGAGATAGGAAAAGGAATCCTGCCTCAGGTGGGAGGAGGGATCCCTACAAAACAATGCCTGCACGGACGACTCGCTCTCCCTGGAGGGAGAGGGCTGGGGTGAGGGGGAACATACGGCTGTGGTGGTCATTCCGTTCACTTCATGTTCATTGCTACTCTGTAACGGCATGACCGGTGCACGTGCCAGGGCGGCTCAATCGCCGCCGCCCTGGCGACCCGGGCTCCCGGCCTTACGGAAACGCTTCGGCGATTTACAGCCGGACCAGGACATCGCTGTAAGTTATTCACTTGCCTGATACAAAATTCATCGCTTCAGGTTAATAAATTCCTGGGAAACCCTCAGCCCGGCTGGAGCAGATTAAAAAACTCAGTGGTGCTGCACCGCCACAATGTCGAGCAGGTGACGGTCGGTTTGCTCAGGACATAAACCCGCCTGCTGGGCATTATGGATCTCATCCGCCAGCGTCTTCAGCAGCATGCCATCCTGCTGCTGCTCTTTGTCCATATCACGTAAGAATGTAAGCGTCGTAATGTCCTGCTGCGCTTTGGCTTCATCGGCCAGCTTGCTGAGGGTGCTGCAGCGTTGTTCATACTCTTCAAGCGTTTTCTGGAACAGCTCTTCCAGGCAAGAGTAGTTTTCGTTGATCCCATCAAGGGCTTTAACGACAGGATTTGCCCCTGCGGCTTTCAGGAAGTTAAAGACACGCATCATATGGGTGACGTTACTTTGCGCCTGAGAGCGAAAGAATGTGGCAGATCCCGTGAGGCTATTCTCGGCACACCACGCGCTTAAGTGAAGGTGCAGATTCGAGGCGTAGAACTCAAGGTTCATCTGCGCGTTAAGTTTTTGCATCATCGTTTGGGTAGCCATACTCATATCCTTATTGACTGTGGGACGTGATGTCCGTTGCTTAACCTGAGCGTCAGGCAAATACGAAGAAAAGAGCAGAAATACAGATTCTGCCGTGACCGAAGTCGACCGAAATTCACTTCCTGTGTTCGATGTAAATAAGCATACCCTTGTCTTTGGTCTAAGAAAACTCTTAATTAGGCTGTGTTTACCATACATTACAAACTTTAATATAGTACAGAAATGCAATTAGCTCGCCATGAATTAAATATTGTTTAATCCTCTGATACTTAATGGTTTTTGTTGCTGCGATACATTGTTACTCTTTCGGAAATATTAAGTTGGAATAATGCTCCGTAAAAAAGAGAAATACGGATTAATCGTTTCGAATATATGATGTGCTAATAAAATTGCGTTAAATCAAGTTCTGCGGAATAACGGTTTTTAAGGCGCCTGGGGCATTTTTGATGAAAAACATATTGAACCCCTTTAACGCCAGGTGCCGTTTTGCTCGCTGAGGGGTATCAGGGATATCTTAGCTAATCTTATGGATAATTCTGCTTAACCCACTTTCATTTGTCTGACAAATCCTGCCTTTTTTATGTCATTTTTCGCTGAATTTATGTACGCAATTACTTTAATTCTGCGGTGTGATGGGGCTCTCTTATGGATGATTAATTTCCCGCTAAAACTATCACCAGCAATAACGCTTATGACGAGGTAAGCGCTAATGTCTTGTTTTAAGTCCGATTAAATAAGAAGCACGCACATATTCCCTACAGAAAAGAATGCTAAAGCTGGAGTTTACCATGCACAAATTTACTAAAGCGCTGGCGGCCATCGGCCTGGCTGCCGTTATGTCACAATCCGCTATCGCTGAGAATTTAAAACTCGGTTTTTTGGTGAAACAGCCCGAAGAACCCTGGTTCCAGACTGAGTGGAAATTCGCCGATAAAGCCGGGAAAGATTTAGGTTTTGAAGTCATTAAAATCGCCGTGCCTGACGGTGAAAAAACCCTGAACGCCATCGACAGCCTGGCGGCCAGCGGCGCAAAAGGTTTCGTTATCTGTACCCCGGATCCAAAGCTGGGATCGGCAATCGCGGCGAAAGCGCGCGGTTACGACATGAAGGTCATCGCGGTTGACGATCAGTTCGTTAACGCTAAAGGCAAGCCGATGGACACCGTCCCGCTGGTCATGATGGCGGCGACAAAAATCGGCGAACGCCAGGGCCAGGAACTCTATAAAGAGATGCAAAAGCGCGGCTGGGATGTCAAAGAGACCGCGGTGATGGCCATCACGGCTGACGAGCTGGACACCGCGCGTCGCCGTACTTCCGGTTCAATGGACGCGCTGAAAGCGGCCGGCTTCCCGGAAAAGCAGATCTACAAAGTTCCAACTAAATCCAACGATATCCCGGGCGCTTTCGACGCCGCGAACTCTATGCTGGTCCAGCATCCGGAGGTCAAACACTGGCTGGTGGTCGGCATGAACGACAACACCGTGCTGGGTGGGGTACGCGCGACGGAAGGCCAGGGCTTCAAAGCGCCTGACGTGATCGGGATTGGCATCAACGGCGTTGACGCCGTCAGCGAGCTGTCCAAAGCGCAGGCTACCGGCTTCTACGGCTCTCTGCTGCCAAGCCCGGACGTCCACGGCTACAAATCCAGTGAGATGCTCTACAACTGGGTAACCAAAGGGGCTGAACCGCCGAAATTTACCGAAGTGACCGACGTGGTGCTGATTACCCGCGACAACTTCAAAGAGGAGCTGGCGAAAAAAGGACTGGGCGGTAAGTAAATACGCTGTGATTGTGCCCCTCACGCATCGTGAGGGGCCAGACGTACACACTACAGGAATCACGGAGTCGTTATGCAACAGTCTAATCCGTATCTCTCTTTTCGCGGCATCGGGAAAACCTTCCCCGGTGTTAACGCGCTGACCGATATCAGCTTCGACTGCTATGCCGGCCAGGTTCATGCCCTGATGGGGGAAAACGGTGCGGGAAAATCCACGCTGTTGAAAATCCTCAGCGGCAACTACACGCCGACAACCGGTACGCTGGCTCTGCGGGGCGAAGAGGTAGCCTTTGCCGATACCACGGCGGCGCTCAACGCCGGGGTGGCGATTATCTATCAGGAGTTACACCTCATCCCTGAGATGACCGTGGCGGAAAATATCTATTTAGGCCAGCTTCCGCATAAAAGCGGCGTGGTGAATCGTTCGCTACTTAATTATGAAGCGGGGCTGCAGCTTAAGCATCTGGGTCTGGACGTCGATCCGCAGACGCCGCTGAAATACCTCTCCATCGGCCAGTGGCAAATGGTTGAAATTGCCAAGGCGCTGGCGCGTAACGCCAGGGTTATTGCTTTCGATGAACCTACCAGTTCGCTCTCCGCGCGCGAAATCGAAAACCTGTTCCGCGTGATCCGCGAGTTGCGGCAGGAAGGCCGTACGATTTTGTATGTCTCGCACCGCATGGAGGAGATATTTGCTCTGAGCGATGCCATCACCGTCTTTAAAGATGGGCGCTATGTGCGCACCTTTACCGATATGCAGCAGGTTAACCATGACCAGCTCGTTCAGGCGATGGTCGGCCGCGACCTGGGCGATGTCTATCACTGGAAACCCCGGGAGTACGGCCCTGAACGCCTGCGCCTGGATAACGTCAAAGCGCCGGGCGTGCGCACGCCCGTTTCGTTATCCGTACGCAGCGGTGAAATCGTTGGGCTATTTGGCCTGGTAGGGGCGGGGCGCAGCGAGCTGATGAAAGGCCTGTTCGGCGGTACCCGCATTACCGATGGGCAGGTCTCTATTGACGGCGAGCGGGTAGATATCCAGAAACCGGCCCACGCGATTGGGGCGGGCATGATGCTCTGCCCGGAAGACCGTAAAGCCGACGGGATTATTCCGGTGCATTCGGTACGCGACAACATCAATATTTCCGCCCGCCGCAAGTTTATTCGCGCAGGCTGCCTGATAAACGATAGCTGGGAATCGAGCAACGCTGACCATCATATTCGCTCGCTGAATATCAAAACGCCGGGTCCGGAACAGCTGATCATGAATCTGTCAGGCGGAAACCAGCAGAAGGCGATTTTAGGCCGCTGGCTGTCAGAAGATATGAAGGTCATTTTACTGGATGAGCCGACGCGCGGAATCGATGTAGGGGCAAAACACGAGATTTATAACGTGATCTATGAGCTGGCAAAACGCGGCGTGGCGGTGCTTTTCGCCTCCAGCGATCTGCCGGAGGTGCTTGGCGTGGCCGACCGCATTGTGGTGATGCGTGAAGGCGAAATTGCCGGCGAATTACTTCATGAACAGGCGAATGAACAACAGGCGTTGAACCTCGCCATGCCTAAAGTCAGCCAGGCTGTCGCCTGAGTAAGGAGTTAATGATGTCCTCTGTTACTACATCCGGAGTGCCGAAGTCGAAGTCGGCGTTGAGTGTTGGACGTATCTGGGATCAGTACGGCATGCTGGTGGTTTTTGCCGCACTGTTCCTTGCCTGCGCGATCTTTGTCCCTAATTTTGCCACCTTCATTAATATGAAGGGCCTGGGGCTGGCCATTTCCATGTCCGGGATGGTGGCCTGCGGGATGCTGTTCTGTCTGGCCTCCGGCGATTTTGACCTGTCGGTGGCGTCGGTGATTGCCTGTGCGGGCGTTACGACGGCCGTGGTGATCAACATGACGGAAAGCCTGTGGATAGGCGTTCTGGCCGGTCTGTTGCTCGGCGTCATCAGCGGTCTGGTGAACGGTTTTGTTATCGCCCGCCTGAAGATTAACGCCCTGATCACGACGCTCGCGACGATGCAAATTGTCCGCGGGCTGGCCTATATCATCTCCGACGGTAAAGCGGTGGGGATTGAAGACGAGCGCTTCTTTACGCTGGGTTATGCCAACTGGCTGGGTCTGCCTGCGCCTATCTGGCTGACCGTGGCCTGCCTGATCCTGTTCGGCTTCCTGCTTAACCGAACCACTTTTGGCCGCAATACGCTGGCGATTGGCGGTAACGAAGAGGCCGCTCGCCTGGCCGGGGTGCCGGTGGTGCGAACCAAGATTATTATCTTTGTGCTCTCAGGGCTGGTTTCTGCTGCCGCGGGGATTATTCTGGCTTCGCGTATGACTAGCGGCCAGCCGATGACCTCTATCGGTTACGAGCTGATCGTCATTTCAGCCTGCGTTTTAGGGGGCGTTTCCCTCAAGGGCGGCATCGGAAAAATCTCATATGTGGTGGCCGGTATCCTGATTTTGGGCACCGTAGAGAACGCCATGAACCTGCTGAATATTTCGCCGTTCTCGCAGTACGTCGTGCGTGGTCTGATCCTGCTCGCAGCCGTGATTTTCGACCGTTACAAGCAAAAAGCGAAGCGTACCGTGTAGCTCTTTTTCCCGTCTTTTATTGCTCAACTTATAACCTTAGTTGACCCCTGAACCGCCTCGCCAGTTTTGCTGGCGGGGCGGTTGTCAAATGGCGAGCCACGTCACACTGTCTATACTTACATGGCTATGAAAGAGGTAAAGGCGTTTACCTCTCGTAAACCGTAAGGAGGAAAAGGGTGGCTGACATGTTAACCGCACCGCCTGTACTGCCCGGACACTATGCTTTCTTTTTTGATCTCGACGGCACGCTCGCCGGGATCCAGCCGCATCCTGACGACGTGGTCGTACCGGATACGGTGCTAGAGAATTTGCAGCAGCTCTCCAGACTGAATGAGGGCGCATTGGCATTGATTTCAGGGCGCTCAATGGCCGAGCTGGACGTGCTCGCCAGTCCTTACCACTTTCCGCTAGCCGGTGTACACGGAGCGGAGCGCCGCGATATCCATGATCAACTGCACGTTGTATCACTTCCTGAGACCTTAATTCAGGCGTTACACACTCAACTCTCCTCGGCGCTGGCGTCGCTTCCGGGCACTGAACTGGAAGCGAAGGGCATGGCTTTCGCTTTGCACTATCGGCAGGCACCGCATCACGAGGCGGAAATCTTTGCGATTGCCCGCAGCGTGGCCGATGCACACCCGCAGCTCGCGCTGCAGCCGGGGAAGTGCGTCGTTGAGATAAAACCGGAAGGGATTAATAAAGGTGCTGCTATTGCGGCGTTTATGGCGGAACCGCCATTTAAGGGACGTACACCGGTATTTTTTGGCGATGACATGACCGACGAGGCCGGGTTTCGCGTGGTGAATCAGGCCGGAGGGATCGCCGTCAAGGTGGGGCCTGGTGACACCGTTGCCGAATGGCGCCTGGCGGATGTCGCCAGCGTCTGGCAGTGGATATCTGACATCGCTAACCAGCAACAACAACAAATAGCGCAAAGCAAAGGGGGAAACCATTATGGGTCGCTTAGTCGTCGTCTCTAACCGAATCGCACCGCCTGACGATAAAAAAGCCAGTGCAGGTGGCCTGGCGGTAGGGGTGTTAGGTGCCTTAAAAGCCGCTGGCGGGCTGTGGTTTGGCTGGAGTGGAGAAATCAGTGAAGAAGAGAAACCGCTCAACAAGGTGACGCGCGGAAACATTACGTGGGCTTCATTTGCATTAAAAGAGAAAGACTATGACGAGTATTACTCGCAGTTCTCGAATGCCGTCCTGTGGCCCGCGTTTCACTATCGTCTTGACCTGGTCAAATTCCAGCGTGAATCCTTCGAAGGCTACTCGCGCGTGAATGCGCTGCTGGCGGATAAACTGCTGCCATTAATAGAAGAAGACGATATTTTATGGATCCACGATTATCACCTGTTGCCCTTCGCGCGCGAGCTGCGAAAAAGAGGGGTAAATAACCGCATTGGCTTCTTCCTGCACATCCCGTTCCCGACGCCGGAAATTTTTACCGCGCTGCCGCCGCATGAAGCGCTGCTGGAGGCGCTGTGTGATTACGATTTGCTGGGCTTCCAGACCGAAAATGACCGCCTCGCGTTCCTTGACTCCGTGTCGGGTAAAGCGCGGCTGGTGACCAAGGGCGGGAAAACCCATACGGCGTGGGGGAAAACCTTCCACACCGAAGTGTATCCAATAGGGATTGAACCTGACGAAATCGCGGAGCAGGCTTCCGGCCCGCTGCCGCCGAAGCTGGCGCAGCTTAAGAATGAACTCAAGCACGTGAAAAATATCTTCTCGGTAGAGCGTCTTGATTATTCCAAAGGGCTGCCGGAACGCTTCCTGGCGTATGAAACGCTGCTGGACAAATATCCGCAGCATCACGGCAAAATCCGCTATACCCAGATCGCGCCGACGTCGCGCGGTGAGGTTCAGGCCTATCAGGATATTCGCCACCAGCTGGAGACAGAAGCAGGGCGCATTAATGGCCGCTACGGGCAGCTGGGCTGGACGCCGCTCTTTTACCTGAATCAGCACTTTGACCGTAAAATCCTGATGAAGGTCTTCCGCTACGCGGACGTTGGCCTGGTCACGCCGCTGCGCGACGGGATGAACCTCGTCGCGAAAGAGTATGTCGCAGCTCAGGATCCAGCCGACCCGGGTGTTCTGGTGCTTTCCCAGTTTGCCGGCGCCGCAAATGAGCTCACGTCGGCGCTTATCGTTAACCCTTATGACAGGGATGACGTGGCAAACGCGCTGAATCGCGCCCTGACAATGCCGCTCACGGAACGTCTTTCCCGCCATGCTGACATGATGGAGACGATCCGTAAGAACGACATTAACCACTGGCAGGCGCGTTTTATTCAGGATCTCCGGGATATCGCCCCGCAAAGTCATGAAGGCGATCTGCAAAAAAAGATCGCGACCTTCCCTAAACTCGCCTGATTTTCCGCTGGGGGGTTAATTCCCCCCAAGAGGCACTAACAGCACATCGACCTGGCTCGACGCGACAATGGATTTCGCGGCGCAGGCTGCGCGCGATATAAAGCTGTGGTTATGATTCCCGCAAATGACTAAATCAATATGTTGTTTACGACACACGTCGAGAATATGGGCGTTAAGCTCCCCGGTCGCAATAATTGTCTCATAAACCGGATATTGCGCCTTTTCCACCAATTCACGCAGAAATTGCTGCGTTTCTTCCTGAAGGACCTCACGAATATCCTCCAGCATGGGGGCGGCCAGCTGATTATACATCTCTGGCTCTGCGGCCAGCGTGATGAGGCTGATGCGGGCATTGTGGGGTCTGGCAATGGAAACTGCCCGGGCAACGAGCTGATGACTTTCGGGGGAAACTGCAACAGAAACAAGCAGATGGGAGTAACTCATGGCGCACTCCTTAGGTGTCTGAAAGACAGCGTTTGATCACCTTTACCGCGAATCCCCTGGATCTGCAAGAGCAGATTACGACATTAGTGTGAAGCTTATCATAATTATTCATTAATTATTCTTATAAGAAGAATAACTGAAAAATCCCCCTAAATGAAAAAAATTAACAACTTAACGTAAATCACACAAATTCACGCTTTCACTGTTAAATCGTTCTGACGCGTTACAAACTCATTTCGAATGATCACGCCCTGAAACATCTTTTTTGTGCTACCTGCATAACTATATGTTTTTTCACGGTAAGAAAAATGTTTCCCGGAGAGGGGGTTGTTGTAAATGTTTCCGCGCGGCGCTTACGGCGGCAAAAGCACGTTGCATGCCAGTTCGGATCACCCGCCTGCATGAGTATTCGTCAATTAAGAATACAAAACAGTACTGATTGGTTAAAAAGCGAACAAATTACAAGTCATACTGATGGATTTATGGGTCATATTCACTTAAATTGTGTGACGTGGATCACATTTTTTTTAAATTTGAGGGTGGCTGGATTGTATGTGGCAAAACTGACGAGTAGAGTTTGCGTCGAATTAGGAAAAATCTTAGTTATTTGTAAGAAATGATAAATCTTGTAAGAGACGCATTCGCGGTTTCTCTCTTACGGTTTCAGTGAATACAAACCTAAATTCAACTATGCATTTAGCCTTTTCTTTTTTTTTATACCGGGTGATTTCCCGGCGACATCACGGGGTGCGGTCTTTCCGCATAAAAATAATAGTTGGTTATTCGGGATGGGAACAATGCATACATCCGAGTTGCTAAAACATATCTATGACATCAATTTGTCGTATTTACTGCTCGCGCAGCGTTTGATTAGTCAGGACAAGGCGTCCGCGATGTTTCGTCTGGGTATTAACGAAGAGATGGCAACCATGCTGGGCGGTTTAACCCTCCCGCAGATGGTTAAACTGGCTGAAACGAATCAACTGGTTTGCCAGTTCCGTTTCGATGATTCGCAGACAATAACGCGTCTGACGCAGGATTCCCGTGTGGACGATCTTCAACAGATCCATACCGGCATTCTTCTCTCCACTCGCTTGCTTACCGAAATCAGCCAGCCTGATGACGCAGCCCGTAAGAAAAGGGCCTAGCAATGAGCGAAAAAAGCATTGTTCAGGAAGCGCGTGACATACAGCTGGCCATGGAGCTGATTACACTGGGTGCTCGTTTACAAATGCTGGAAAGCGAGACTCAGTTGAGCCGTGGCCGTCTCATTAAACTGTACAAAGAGTTACGTGGTAGTCCCCCGCCGAAAGGCATGCTGCCGTTTTCTACCGACTGGTTTATGACGTGGGAGCAGAATATTCACGCTTCCATGTTCTGTAATGCCTGGCAGTATCTTCTCAAAACCGGTTTGTGTAGCGGCGTTGACGCCGTGATCAAAGCGTACAAACTTTACCTTGAACAATGCCCACAGCAGGAAGAAGGCCCTCTGCTGGCGCTGACCCGCGCATGGACGCTGGTGCGTTTTGTTGAGAGCGGAATGCTTGAACTGTCGCGCTGCAACTGCTGCGACGGCAATTTTATTACCCATGCTCATCAGCCTGCAGGCAGCTTCGCCTGCAGTTTATGTCAGCCTCCATCCCGCGCAGTAAAAAGACGTAAACTTTCCCGGGATGCTGCCGATATTATTCCACAACTGCTGGATGAACAGATCGAACAAGCTGTTTAACCCGAACGTGTGGGAAAGATTCCAGCAGCGGTAAGCAATTACCGCTGCTTTTTTTTACCCCGCAAACGGTAAACGCTGCGAGCTGGACGTCCTTGCCATAGTCACTAGCGGAAGGATGATGTCGTGCTTATCTTATTAGGTTACCTGGTAGTTCTCGGTACAGTTTTCGGCGGTTACATGATGACCGGCGGGCACCTTGGAGCACTCTATCAACCGGCTGAACTTATTATCATCGGCGGTGCAGGGGTAGGGGCTTTTATCGTTGGCAACAACGGTAAATCGATCAAGGGCACGCTGAAAGCGATTCCGTTGCTGTTCCGTCGCTCGAAATACACCAAAAGTATGTATATGGATCTGCTGGCACTGCTCTATCGCCTGATGGCGAAGTCGCGTCAGCAGGGCATGTTCTCGCTTGAACGGGACATTGAAAACCCGAAAGAGAGCGAAATTTTTGCCAGCTATCCGCGAATCCTTGCTGACGCCATGATGCTGGATTTCATCGTCGACTATCTGCGACTCATCATCAGCGGCAACATGAATACCTTCGAGATCGAAGCGCTGATGGACGAAGAGATCGAAACCCACGAAAGCGAATCTGAAGTGCCGGCCAACAGCCTGGCGCTGGTCGGTGACTCGCTTCCGGCATTCGGTATCGTTGCTGCGGTAATGGGGGTGGTTCACGCCCTAGCCTCGGCAGACCGTCCGGCAGCCGAGCTCGGTGCGCTGATTGCCCATGCGATGGTGGGAACCTTCCTCGGTATTTTGCTGGCGTACGGCTTCATCTCTCCGCTGGCAAGCGTTCTGCGCCAGAAAAGCGCGGAAACCACCAAAATGATGCAGTGCGTGAAGATTACGCTGCTCTCTAACCTCAACGGTTACGCGCCACCGATCGCGGTTGAGTTTGGCCGTAAAACGCTTTACTCCAGCGAGCGCCCGTCGTTTATCGAGCTTGAAGAACACGTGCGTGCGGTGAAAAACCCAAACCAACAGACGACAACTGAGGACGCATGAAAAACCAGTCCCATCCGATCGTCATCGTAAAAAAACGCAAGCACAAGGGCGGCGGACATGGCGCACACGGTTCGTGGAAAATTGCGTACGCCGACTTTATGACTGCAATGATGGCGTTCTTTCTGGTGATGTGGCTGATCTCCATCTCCAGCCCAAAAGAACTGATCCAGATTGCCGAATATTTCCGAACGCCGCTGGCAACGGCGGTGGCCGGTGGGCCGCGTATCTCTAACAGCGAAAGCCCGATTCCGGGCGGCGGCGATGATTACACCCAGCAGAAGGGTGAGGTGAAAAAAGAGCCGAACATCGACGAGCTGAAAAGAAAGATGGAGCAGGCGCGTCTGAAGAAACTGCGTGGCGATCTCGATCAGCTGATTGAAGCGGATCCGAAGCTGCGCGCGCTGCGCCCGCATCTGAAGATCGACCTGGTGCAGGAAGGGCTGCGTATTCAGATTATCGACAGCCAGAACCGCCCAATGTTTAAAACCGGGAGTGCGGAAGTCGAACCGTACATGCGCGACATTCTGCGCGGTATTGCACCGGTGCTGAACGGCATTCCTAACCGAATCAGCCTGTCAGGACACACGGATGATTTCCCGTACGCCAGTGGGGAGAAGGGATACAGCAACTGGGAGCTTTCTGCCGATCGTGCCAACGCCTCGCGTCGCGAGCTGGTGGTAGGTGGGCTTGATGATGGCAAGGTACTGCGCGTAGTCGGCATGGCCGCAACCATGCGCGTTTCCGACCGCGGGCCGGATGATGCCATCAACCGTCGTATCAGTCTTTTAGTGCTGAACCAGCAGGCGGAGCAGGCCATCCTGCATGAAAACGCCGAAAGTCAGAATGAGTCACTGGACGATTTAAAACAGCCTGGGGCCGTTCCTTCGGCTGCCGTTCCAACATCGCCACCAGCCAATCCGAGGTGATAGCGTGAGCATGGATATTAGCGATTTTTACCAGACATTCTTTGATGAAGCCGACGAATTGTTGGCCGATATGGAGCAACACTTGCTCGATTTGGTGCCCGAAGCACCGGACTCCGAGCAGCTCAATGCCATCTTCCGTGCGGCGCACTCTATTAAAGGCGGAGCCGGAACGTTTGGATTTACCATCCTGCAGGAAACGACCCATTTAATGGAAAACCTGCTTGATGAAGCGCGACGCGGTGAGATGCAGCTCAATACCGACATTATCAACCTGTTTTTGGAAACCAAAGATATTATGCAGGAACAGCTCGACGCCTATAAAAGTTCGGCAGAGCCTGATGCCGCCAGCTTTGAATACATCTGCAATGCACTGCGCCAGCTCGCGCTGGAAGCAAAAGGTGAGGTTGCCGCAGCGGTTGTTCCGGCCGCAAAACTGAGCGTTGTTGATGCGGTTGCCGGGCAGGCTTCTGCCTCAGCCGACGCACAGGCGAGCAAACTGCGCGTTGTGCTGTCACGCCTGAAAGAGAATGAAGTTAACCTGCTGGAAGAAGAGCTGGGTAACCTGGCGAAATTAAGCAACGTGGTAAAAGGCAAAGACAGCCTTGCCGCGACGCTTGATGACGGTATTGGCCAGGACGATATCGTCGCGGTGCTGTGCTTTGTGATTGAAGCTGACCAGATCGCCTTCGAGACCGAAACGGCTGCGGTTGACGCCCCTGCCGCTACGGAAGAGGTAGCCGTTGTCGCTCAGGCCGCCGCACCGGCTGTGGCTCCTGCGGCTCCGGCGCTGAAGGCGGTGCCAAAAGAGGCCGCGGCACCTGGCCGTGGTGAAAAACCTGCCGCGCGCTCCAGCGAGTCAACCAGCATCCGCGTTGCGGTTGAGAAGGTTGACCAGCTGATTAACCTGGTTGGCGAACTGGTGATCACCCAGTCGATGCTGGCACAGCGTTCAAACGAACTGGACCCGGTCACGCACGGCGATCTGATTACCAGCATGGGCCAGCTGCAGCGTAACGCCCGCGACCTGCAGGAATCGGTCATGTCCATCCGTATGATGCCGA
Source organism: Enterobacter sp. KB-221C9 (assembly GCF_041320715.1). Taxonomy (NCBI): domain Bacteria; kingdom Pseudomonadati; phylum Pseudomonadota; class Gammaproteobacteria; order Enterobacterales; family Enterobacteriaceae; genus Enterobacter; species Enterobacter sp. KB-221C9. The sequence continues at coordinate 117,657 of NZ_JBGIWG010000009.1, read as the reverse complement.
TGGAATATGTCTTCAGCCGCTTCCCGCGCCTGGTCCGCGACCTTGCCAGCAAGCTGAATAAACAGATTGAACTGACCCTGATGGGCAGCTCAACGGAGCTGGATAAGAGCCTGATCGAGCGCATCATTGACCCGTTAACGCACCTGGTGCGTAACAGTCTCGACCACGGTATCGAACTGCCGGAAAACCGCATTGCCGCCGGAAAATCCCCGGTGGGGAACCTGATCCTGTCTGCGGAACATCAGGGCGGGAACATCTGCATCGAAGTGACCGACGACGGCGCCGGTCTTAACCGCGAGCGCATCCTGGCAAAAGCGATTTCGCAGGGGATGGCGGTCAATGAAAACATGACCGACGAAGAAGTGGGCATGCTGATCTTCGCGCCGGGCTTCTCTACCGCAGAGCAGGTGACCGACGTCTCCGGGCGCGGCGTAGGTATGGACGTGGTGAAACGTAACATCCAGGAGATGGGCGGCCACGTTGAGATCCAGTCTAAACAGGGTTCCGGCACCACCATTCGCATTCTGCTGCCGCTGACGCTGGCGATCCTCGACGGCATGTCAGTCAAAGTGGCGGGCGAAGTCTTTATCCTGCCGCTGAACGCCGTGATGGAATCCCTGCAGCCGCGTGAAGAAGATCTGCATCCGCTGGCGGGCGGCGAGCGCGTCCTCGAAGTGCGCGGCGAGTACCTGCCGCTGGTAGAACTGTGGAAAGTGTTCGAAGTGGACGGGGCGAAGACAGAGGCCACGCAGGGTATCGTTGTGATCCTGCAAAGCGCGGGCCGCCGCTATGCGCTGCTGGTCGATCAGCTGATTGGTCAGCACCAGGTGGTGGTGAAGAACCTCGAAAGCAACTACCGCAAAGTGCCGGGTATTTCTGCAGCCACCATTCTGGGTGATGGTAGCGTGGCGCTGATCGTCGACGTGTCGGCGCTTCAGGGATTAAATCGTGAACAACGTGTGGCGTACACAGCCGCCTGATTAAGTAGAAGGTAAAAACATGACCGGTATGAGTAATGTAACGAAGCTGGCGGGCGAGCCATCAGGGCAGGAATTCCTGGTATTCACTTTAGGCGATGAGGAGTACGGCATCGATATCCTGAAAGTGCAGGAAATCCGTGGTTACGACCAGGTTACCCGCATCGCTAACACGCCTGCTTTTATTAAAGGTGTCACCAACCTGCGTGGCGTTATTGTGCCAATCGTGGACCTGCGCGTGAAGTTCAGCCAGGGCGACGTTGACTACAACGACAACACCGTGGTGATCGTCCTGAATCTTGGGCAGCGCGTGGTCGGCATCGTGGTGGACGGCGTATCTGATGTGCTTTCTCTGACCTCTGACCAAATTCGTCCTGCGCCGGAGTTTGCGGTCACGCTGTCGACCGAATACCTGACCGGTCTGGGCGCGCTCGGCGAGCGTATGCTGATTCTGGTGAACATTGAGAAGCTGCTGAACAGCGATGAGATGGCGCTACTGGATATCGCCGCGAGTCATGTAGCGTAGGTAAATGCAAAACGGCAACCCGGGTTGCCGTTTTTTGTGTTTGCTCCCTCTCCCTGTGGGAGAGGGCTGGGGTGAGGGCATCAGGCCTCACCCTTTTTTCATACCGTTACGCTTCCTGCTTGACCAGCTCAGCTTCAGCTTCCCGCGCACCTTCATTCTGCGACAGCATCGCGGTCGCAATACCATTCCCCAGCACGTTAATTGCGGAACGGCCCATATCCAGGAAGTGGTCGATCCCCATCAGCAGCAGAATACCCGCCACCGGAATGTTAAAGCTTGGGATCGTCGCTGCCAGCACCACCAGGGATGAACGCGGTACGCCTGCAATCCCTTTGGAGGCCAGCATCAGGGTCAGCATCAGCACCGTCACCTCAGAGAAACTCAGGTGAATGTTGTACGCCTGAGCGATAAACATCGAGGCGAAAGAGCAGTACACCATCGAACCTACCAGGTTGAAGGAGTAGCCAATCGGCAGAACGAAAGAGGCGATGTTGCGCGAACAGCCAAAACGCTCCAGCTGCTCCAGCGTTTTAGGATAGGCGGCTTCAGAGCTGCTGGTGGTAAACGCCACCAGGACCGGATCTTTCAGCATGCTGACCAGGCGAAACACCTCTTTTTTCAGCACCATGTAACCCACGGCCAGCAGCACCATGCAGGTGAGAAGAATGGCAACATAGTAGCCGCCAATAAAGGAGGCGTAGTTCAGCAGAATGCCCAGACCCTGCGTGGCAATGACGGAGGAGATCGCCGCAAAAATGGCCAGCGGCGCAACGTACATCACGTAACCCGTGACCTTCAGCATGATATGGGAAACCACATCCAGCGCGGCCACCAGCGGCGCGTTGAATTTTTGCCCCAGCGACGCGCCGCCGATGCCGAAGAACATCGAGAACACCACAATCTGCAGGATCTCATTGTTCGACATCGCCCCCGCGATACTGGTCGGAATGGTGTGCGACAGGAATGCTTTCAGCGTCATGCCGCCCACGGCCAGACCGGTATCCACCGCTTCGGTTGGGATCGTCAGGTTCAGACCGCTTCCCGGATGCTCCAGCGTGACGATAAACAGGCCAACCAGAATAGAGAGCACGGATGAGCTGATAAACCACACCATCGCTTTGCCGCCAACGCGGCCAATGGTGGAGGTTTCGCCCAGCTTCATAATGCCGACGGTGAGCGTGCTGAAGACCAATGGCGCAATGACCATTTTGATCAGGCGGAGGAAAATATCGGTCAGAAGGGTAATATTATCCGACCAGGCTGTGATGGCATCCGCAGATGCATATTCATGAATTGCTGCCCCTGAAAGAATACCCGCCAGCATGAAAATCACGATGAAGAGTGTGAGTTTGTTTGCACTTGCCACGAAAAAAGACCCTCTATGCGCTTCAGATGTAGCCCGCCTCGATACATATAAATTTTTTATTACGATGCGGGAAATTATTCGGCCCATAAATTGACGCAAAGTGTAGGGGGATACAACTCCTTTTTAATTTTTATTAATTTTGTTGTTATTGCCTCGACGATATATTGTGATCGGCGTCACACTTTAGTGGATATATTCTCTTCAGATAAAATAAAATCGTGAATTAAATGAGTTTAACCATCTGTTATTTATAGGAAAGCTAAGTCAATAAGACATATGGCTTATACGTGAAGGGGCAGGTGGTCGAAGCGATATCCGTAAACTAAATTCTCAATAACCCCCCTCAGAGGAACCTTAAGCGGGGCTAACATCCTGAACGACAAAAATAAAATGTGGCAAGGGAACGGAAACGTCTTCTGGAGGGTGGTAAATGAAAAGAAAGCTCCTTTTGATCTGCGCAGGCTCCTTACTGACTGCGGCAACGGCCCATCAGGCGCTGGCCGTCACCAGCAGCGGCACCATCGGTGCGACGCTGACGCTGACAAACGGCTGTCTGATAAACGGCTCGCCCGCGCAAAGCGGCATTAACTTCGGTACGCTTGATTTCGGTACCCATCCGGCAACCTTTTCCACGCTTACAACGCAGCTGAGCGGCGCCAGCGGCGGAAACACCTTCACCATTCAATGTACGACCGCCAGCTATACGGTCGCGATCACCGGTAATACCCACTCTACCGCGCCCGGCTCCGTTGTCGGTTCGCCGGGTACGCCTGAACGCTATCTGGTTAATACGGCCAACGCGGCACAGGGTGTGGCTTATAGCCTGTACAGCGACAGCGGGTTTAACACCGTGATTGCCAATAACGCCGCGTTGCCGATCGCCTCTACGGCCGGAGGGGTGGATAGTTACACCCTCTACGGGCGAATTACCGGCGGTGGTAACAGCGTGACGGTCGTCCCGGGAACCTACACCGACACGATTAACGTCAGCGTCACCTATTAGTCCCAAACCGCCATGAAGGCAATTCTCACAGGTCTGCGCAAGCGCGCAGAGGGACGCGTGCAGCCTTTTTTCGCGCTGATCGTCGGATTGCTCATGATGCCCACGGCGGGTGCGGTGACATCACAGTCCTTTAAGGTCAGCGCGACGATTGTACCGGGATGCGCGGTGGCCACCGGTAGCGGAGGGCTTCTCGGTACGCTGGATTTTGGCACCCATAACGGCGTCGAGAGCGCGCCGGTCAGCACCAGCTTTGTACCAAACGGGGCGTTGTCTATCGCCTGTACGCCGGGCGTGGCGCTGAGCATGAGCATAAACGGCGGGCAGAATTATTCATCCGTCCGCCGGATGAAGCGGTCCGGTGGAACAGAACTGGTGCCGTACCGGCTCTACAGCAGCAGCTCGCTGGCCGCGAACAGCGAAATTGGCGTCAACCAGGCGATAGCGGTGACCTACACCAACAGCAATAACATCGCGCTGCCGCTTTTTGGCGTGGCGCTACTGACCGGTTTTAGCCCGGCGGGAACCTATTCCGATCAGCTCACCGTGACCTTGTCATGGTAATAAAGGGAGAGTGTTGATGAAGCCATTTTTCAGACCGGTTTGTCTGGCGGGCGCGTTGGGCATGGCCGCGGCAACCGGCCAGGCGCAGGCGGCGGCCACCATCCTGCTCTGGCCGATCGATCCCTGGCTTGCTGCGGACGCCAACGCCACGGAGCTGTGGATCCAGAACCAGGGAAACAGCGCCACGACGATGCAGGTTCGCATCGTGCGCTGGAAGCAGGAGGACGGACACGAACGTTATACCGCGCAGCAGGACGTGGTCGCCAGCCCGCCCATCGTCACGATTGGCACTGGCAGCAAGCAGCTTATTCGCCTTATCAAACAGGCTTCAGTTCCCGCAGGCGTCGAACAGGCCTATCGCATTATCGTCGATGAAATCCCCCAGCCGGATGCCAAAGCCGAACCCACCATCGGCCTCAAATTGCAGATGCGTTACTCCATTCCTCTGTTTGTGTATGGACAGGGGATCCCGACCCTCAAAGAGGGCGCGCACCACGCGCTGGCGGAGACCCAAAACCTGAGCTGGCGGGTGACGCAGGCGGATGGACAGCCTGCGCTGGAGGTCCGAAATCGGGGGGATGTCCATGTCAGGCTTAGCCAGGTCGCGCTGGAGCAGGGAGGGCAGAAACGCACGGTCGCGGAGGGATTACTGGGTTACGTCCTTCCGGGCAGCACCCGCAGCTGGCCGGTACCCGCTGGCGTTCGTCAGCCAGAGCGGATGAGCGCGCAGATTAATGCCAGGGACGCACAATGGCAGTCGACGCCCGTCAACTGAAGCCGGCGATGATGATACTGCTATGCGTCAGCTCCGCGACACTGGCCGAGCCCGGTGACGACAGTTTACCGCCGCCTCCCCAGGCGCAGGCGATAAATGATGAAGCGGTTTTCCAGCTGTCCCTCGTGGTCAACCACTACGATACCGGCCTGGTGGTGCCCGTGACGCAGCGTAAAGGCGCTTTCTTTATCTCGAGCGCCGATTTGCTGCGCGCGGGGCTACCCCCGGCGCATGTTCCCACCGGCGAGGTGAATCTCTCCTCGCTCGCTCAGGTTCGGGTGGAGTACGACAGCGCCGCGCAGCGCCTGCTGCTGACCGTTCCCCGCGACTGGGTGACGGCCCGGGTCACCCCTTTCAGCGCGCAAACGGCGCAGGCCAAGCCGCACTACGGGCGCGGGGCGCTGCTGAATTACGATCTCTACACCAACCACACGGAACATATTGGCGCTCAGGCATCGCTCTGGCACGAGTTCCGCTACTTCAACGAGAACGGCTCCTTTTCCTCCACCGGCTACGCGCGGGAAAATTTCAGCGGTAACGACGGCCAGCAGGAAGGGTATGTCCGCTATGACACGACCCTGCTGTTCACGAATGAAGATGACGCGATGAGCTGGAGCGTCGGGGACGTGATCAGCGATGCCCTGAGCTGGAGCTCCAGCGTGCGGATGGGGGGGATCAGCGTCGGGCGGGATTTCTCCCTGCGCCCTGACCTGGTGACATGGCCGCTGCCCGAGTTCGCGGGGGAAGCCGCGGTACCTACCTCGGTCGATCTCTTTATCAACGGCTATCGCTCCGGCTCAACCCAGCTTCAGCCGGGCCCCTTCACCCTGACTAATCTGCCCTATATCAACGGCGCCGGGGATGCGGTGCTGGTCACGACGGATGCGCTGGGGCGCCAGGTAAGCACCACGCTGCCGTTTTACGTCACCAGCGACCTGCTTAAACAAGGGCTGAGCGACGGCGCCGTGACGCTGGGCAGCCTGCGGCGTAATTACGGTATCAAGAATTTTGACTACGGTTCGGCAGCAGGCAGCGGCTCGTATCGCTACGGGATGACGGACTGGCTAACGCTGGAGGGCCACGCGGAAGGGGCGCAGGAGCTGGCGCTGGGCGGCGCGGGGACGGTAATAAAACTCGGCCAGTTTGGCGTGGTGAATACCTCTTACTCGCAGAGCCGCATGCGGGGGGATACGGGCGGGCAGATCAACTGGGGCTACCAGTACAGCACCAGCGAGTTTAGCGTCGCTACCCAGCATACGCGTCGCGACCGCGGCTTTGGCAATCTGGCCCTCTACGACCAGCCGACGGTGTATGACGAAAACGATAAACCCATCGCCAGCTTTAGCCGTAACACGGACCAATATTCTCTGACCTTTAATCTGGGACAGTACGGCAACATCGGTGCGGCGTGGATCGGCGTGGAGAGTTTTGACAGCCAAAAAACCGAGCTGCTTAATCTCTCCTGGAGCCGCAATCTGTGGGGGCCGAGCAGTATTTACCTGGCCGGCAGCCGGGACCAGCAGCGGGGAGACTGGACGGTCGCGCTGTCGCTGCAGGTGCCGCTGGGGGCGCGCGACAGCGCTGCCGTCACCGTTGAAAACACCCCGGATGCCGGCAGTACCCAGCGCATCAACTATAACCACGCCATGCCCTCTGACGGCGGCTTTAGCTGGAACATGGCCTGGGCCAACCAGTCAAGATCCAGTGATTATCAGCAGGGCACGCTGGGCTGGCGCAACAACAACGTTGAGCTGCAGGGCGGCGCCTATGGCGAAAGGGACATGATGACCTGGTGGGGCGAGGCGATGGGTTCCGTTGTGCTGATGGACGGCGAGCTGTTTGCGGCGAATAAGATCAACGATGCGTTTGTGGTCATCAGTACCGACGGCCACCCGGACGTGCCCGTCAGCTATGAGAACCAGCCCGTCGGCAAAACCAATAACAACGGCTACCTGCTGGTGAGCGGGGTGTCGGCGTATTACCCGGCAAGCTACCGGATTGATACCCTGAATCTGCCGGCGGATACCCGTCTGAAAGAGACCGAGCGGCGGATCGCGATCCGCCGTCACAGCGGCTATCTGGTCGATTTCCCGATGGAGCAGGAGCGGGTGGCCAGCGTTATTCTGCATGATGCGCACGGGCAGGCGTTGCCGGTGGGAAGCCAGGTCCGACGCGTTTCGCGCAGCAATGCGGTGGTGGGATACGACGGCATAGCGTGGCTGGAAAATCTCAGCGATGTGAACCCGCTTGAGGTGATTTCGCCTGACGGAAAACGCTGCAAGGCCACCCTGACCGTGGGAGCCAACCCGCAGCACAAGCTGCAAACCTACGGTCCGCTGGTGTGTCGGGAGGGGCCATGACGCGCCTGCTGCTGTTGATGCTGCTGCTGTTCTCCGGCGGCGGCTGGGCGGCGTGTACCGTCAGTACGGTTAATGCGTCGTTTGGCAGCGTCACGTCGTTTGCGCTCAGCGGAACCGGGGAGGTAGAAACCACCGGCACGCTGGTGGTGGCGTGTGATGCCGTGCTCAACGTTCTGACCAACGACTCGGTGACCCTGAACTACACTGCGGCATCGGTGTCGGGCAGCAGTCGCGCGACCATGAAACGCACGGATAATGCGGCCATCACGGACGTGATCCCCACCCGGCTGTGTGGATTATCGGCTTGCGCAAGCAGCAGCGAGGTACAGATAAGTAAATCATATACCTGGAGCGGGAATACGCTGCTGGGGCTGCTGGGGACAAAGCAGTACAACATTCCGCTCTATTTTCGCACCGTCGCCGGACAAAACGTCACGGCCGGGCCTTACCAGGTGATGTTGACGTTCAGCATCAACTACAGCGTCTGCGCGTTAGGCGTGGGAAGCCTCTGTACGACCCCCCAGACGGGAACCGCGACAACCAGTATTCTGCTTAATATGACCGTTACCAACGACTGCAGCGCCATGACCACGCCAGATGTGAACTTCAACAGCGCGCCGCTGGTACAAAGTTTCCCCACCGTCTCACAGGCGATTGCCGTCACCTGTACCAAAGGCAGTACGTATACCATCGGCATTAATAACGGTGCCAACGCCCTGAACAACGTGCGGCGGATGGTGAGCGGCAGCAACACCATGAGCTACGACATCTATAAGGAAGCCACGACTAACCGCTGGGGCGGCAGCGGCAGCGAGCGCTGGTCCAGCGCGGTATCGTCGCAGGTCAGTACCGACGGTTTACTGCGCACCTACAACTACACCGCGAAAGTCCTGACCAATCAGACCACGCCACCCGCCGGAACCTACACCGATACGTTGATTGTCGACGTGGCGTTTTAACCCCGCGCTTTTCCCTTTCTCAAATGTAAAGTTCCTGTGGGCAGTGCCGATAACACCGTTAATAAATCTATGAGAAGGTGTTGTATGTTGAACCGTATCCGCGTTGTCACAATGCTTATGATGGTGCTGGTCATTTTCGCACTTCTTCAGCTTATTTCCGGCGGGCTTTTTTTCTCGTCATTAAAACAGAACCAGGACAGCTTCGCGGCCTCGAACGATCTGCGCCTGCAGCAGAGGGAACTCACGTCGACGTGGGATCTTATGCTGCAAACGCGTATCAACCTGAGCCGCTCGTCCGCGCGCATGATGATGGACCCCAACAATCAGCAGAGCAGCGCGAAAACCGATCTGTTGAAAAATGCCCGCGCCACCCTTGCTGACGCCGCCAAGCACTACGACGCCTTCAAAAAGATTACTCCGCAGCCTGCTATGGAGCAGGTGAGCCAGAATATTGATGAAAAATACAACGCCTACCATGCCGGGCTGGCAGAGCTGATTCAGTTCCTGGAAAGCGGCAACATGGACGCCTATTTCGCGCAGCCTACTCAAGGGATGCAAAACGCCCTCGGCGCGGCGCTGGGGGAATACGCGAAGGTCAGCGGTGACCTGTATCACTCGGCCTTTACGGAAAGCCAGAATGACTACCGCTTTGCGAAATGGCAGATGGCGGTACTGGCGCTGGCGCTGGTCATTGTGCTGGTCGCGGTCTGGTACGGCATTCGCCATATCCTGCTGAACCCTCTCGGGCGCGTCATTGCCCACATTCGTGAAATTGCCGCCGGTGACCTGACCAAAACGCTGACCGTTTCCGGTCGCAATGAGATCACCGAGCTGGCAAACAGCGTTGACCATATGCAGCGGTCGTTAATCGAAACCGTCGCCAACGTGCGTAACGGGTCGGAGGCTATCTATACCGGCACCAGCGAAATTGCGATGGGGAATAACGATCTCTCATCCCGTACCGAGCAGCAGGCTTCCGCCCTGGAAGAGACGGCCGCCAGCATGGAGCAGCTCACCGCGACCGTGAAGCAGAACGCCGATAACGCCCGCCAGGCGTCTCAGCTGGCAGAAAGCGCCTCCGAGACCGCGCAGCGCGGCGGTCGCGTGGTGGATGGCGTGGTGAAAACCATGCACGAAATCGCCGACAGCTCGAAGAAAATCGCCGACATCATCAGCGTCATCGACGGCATTGCCTTCCAGACCAACATTCTGGCGCTGAACGCCGCCGTGGAGGCGGCGCGTGCGGGCGAACAGGGACGCGGGTTTGCCGTGGTGGCCGGGGAAGTACGCAACCTGGCCAGCCGCAGCGCCAACGCGGCAAAAGAGATCAAATCGCTGATTGAAGATTCCGTCTCCCGCGTGGATACCGGCTCCGTGCTGGTGGAAAGCGCCGGGGAGACCATGAATGACATCGTGAATGCCGTCACCCGCGTGACGGACATCATGGGTGAAATCGCCTCTGCGTCCGATGAGCAGAGTCGTGGTATCGACCAGGTTGCCCTGGCGGTATCGGAAATGGATCGCGTGACGCAGCAAAACGCCGCGCTGGTGCAGGAGTCCGCTGCGGCGGCCGCTGCCCTGGAAGACCAGGCGAGCCGTCTGAAGATGGCCGTCTCGGCGTTTCGTCTCGCTTCACTCGCTGGAAACACGGTCACCCCGCAGGCGACGTATCGCGCGCCAGCCGCTCAATCGGCTGCAAACCGTACGCGCACCGCGACGACCGGACAAGATGAAAACTGGGAAACATTTTGACTGACAATTAAACCGCGGCTGCTTGCCGCTTGATGGGAGCGTGGATGTTAAATCGTATTCGTATCTCGACCACACTGTTTTTGATTCTGATCCTTTGCGGTGTGTTGCAGGTTGGCAGTAACGGGTTGTCTTTTTGGGCGTTTCGCGATGGCTATCAGAATTTGCAGCAAGTTGAGGCGAGTAATCAGCAGCGCTCCGCACTGGCACAAACGCGTGCCGTGCTGTTGCAGGCAAGCACCGCGCTGAACAAGGCGGGAACCTTAACCGCGCTGAGCTATCCGCCGGATGACATTAAGGCGCTGATGGCGACCGCGCGCGACAGCCTGAAGCAGGCTGACGCGCAGTTTAAAGCCTTTACGGCACAGGCCGCCGAAAGCGAGAAAGAGAAAGCGCTGAAGGCCGCCATGAAGACGAACTTTGAACAGTGGTACAGCGATCTGGACCACCAGGCGACGTGGCTTGAGAACAACCAGCTTTCGGACTTTATGACCGCACCGGTTCAGGCGTCTCAGGCGGCGTTTGACGGCAGCTTTAACGCGTGGCAGCAGGATATTAACCAGTCTGTTCAGCGTGCCGGCGATCAGAGCCGTAGCAGCTATCACATGTCGGGCGTCATCTTTGCCGTGGTGGTGATTCTGGCAGGGCTGCTGACCGGCGGGGCGCTGCTCTGGTCGCGCAGAATGATTGTGCAGCCGCTGGCAATCATCAGCAGCCACTTCGACAGCATTGCGAAAGGGGACCTGGCGCGTCCGGTCGCGGTGTTCGGCAAAAACGAAATTTCGGCGATCTTTGCCAGCCTCAAGGCAATGCAGGGATCGCTGCGGGAAACGGTGAGCGACGTGCGGCAGGGCAGTTATGCCATGCACACCGGGATCTCCGAGATTGCGGCGGGTAACAACGATCTCTCGTCCCGCACCGAGCAGCAGGCGGCCTCGCTGGCGCAGACGGCGGCCAGCATGGAGCAGTTGACCGCGACGGTAGGCCAGAACGCCGATAACGCGCGTCAGGCGTCTGACCTGTCAAAACAGGCGGCGATGACGGCGAAGAAAGGCGGCGACCAGGCCTCCCATGTCGCCAGCACCATGCAGGAGATTGCCACCAGTTCGCAGAAAATTGGTGACATCATCAGCGTGATTGACGGTATCGCGTTCCAGACCAACATTCTGGCGCTGAATGCCGCCGTTGAGGCGGCGCGCGCCGGTGAACAGGGGCGCGGATTTGCGGTGGTGGCGGGGGAAGTGCGTAACCTGGCGAGCCGCAGCGCCAACGCGGCGAAAGAGATTAAGGTGCTGATCGAGGAGTCGGTCTCGCGCGTTCAGCAGGGCTCAACGCTGGTGGATACGGCGGCGAAAACCATGCACGAGATCGTCACCTCCGTCACGCGGGTGAACGACATCATGGGCGAGATTGCCTCGGCGTCGGACGAACAGCGTCGCGGCATTGAGCAGGTTGCCCAGGCCGTCAGCCAGATGGATCAGGTGACGCAACAGAACGCCTCGTTAGTGGAGGAAGCGGCAGCGGCAACCGATCAGCTGGCCAGCCAGGCCGATCGTCTGACCGGACTGGTCGCGGTGTTTAATGTGAAAGAGCACGTTGAAGCAGTAACAGAAGTCGGGCGGTCGCAGGCCGTGCCAGTTGTATCCTGAATGTAATTAAGAAGGCGCTATGACATCACCAATGCCCCCTGGGCAAACGTCATTATTGTTGCAGATGACACAGCGCCTCGCGCTGTCCGACGCGCATTTTCGTCGGATATGTCAGTTAATCTACCAGCGTGCGGGGATCGTGCTTGCGGATCATAAGCGGGACATGGTCTACAACCGTCTGGTGCGGCGCTTGCGCACGCTGGGGCTGGATGATTTTGGCCGCTATCTGAGCATGCTCGAGGCGAACCAGAACAGCGCCGAGTGGCAGGCTTTTATTAACTCGTTAACCACCAACCTGACGGCGTTTTTCCGTGAAGCTCACCACTTCCCGGTCCTGGCCGAGCACGCCCGCCGTCGCACCGGGGAGTATCGCGTATGGAGTGCGGCCGCCTCAACGGGTGAAGAGCCGTACTCGCTGGCGATCACCCTTGCTGACACCCTGGGCATGACGCCCGGACGCTGGAAAGTCTACGCCAGCGATATCGATACCGAGGTGCTGGAGAAGGCGCGTAACGGCGTTTATCGCCAGGATGAACTAAAAACGCTGTCGCCGCAGCAGCTGCAGCGTTATTTCATGCGCGGCACGGGCCCGCATGAAGGCCTGGTACGCGTACGCCAGGAGCTGGCGAACTGCGTCGAATTCGCGTCCGTTAACCTGCTGGATAAGCAGTACAACGTGCCGGGGCCGTTCGACGCCATATTTTGCCGTAACGTCATGATCTATTTTGATAAAACGACGCAACAGGACATTCTGCGTCGGTTTGTTCCGTTGCTCAAGCCTGACGGTTTACTGTTTGCCGGGCACTCGGAAAACTTCAGCAACCTCGCGCGTGAGTTTAGCCTGCGTGGGCAAACGGTATATGCGCTGAGTAAGGAAAAAGCATGAGTAAAATCAGGGTGTTGTCTGTCGATGATTCAGCGCTGATGCGTCAAATCATGACTGAAATTATCAATAGCCACAGCGACATGGAGATGGTGGCCACTGCGCCCGATCCTCTGGTAGCGCGGGATTTAATTAAAAAATATAACCCCGACGTGCTAACGCTGGATGTCGAGATGCCGCGCATGGATGGCATCGATTTTCTCGAAAAATTAATGCGGCTTCGGCCCATGCCGGTGGTAATGGTCTCCTCCCTGACCGGAAAAGGATCGGAAATCACCCTGCGCGCGCTGGAGCTGGGGGCGGTGGATTTTGTCACCAAACCGCAGCTCGGTATTCGCGAAGGGATGCTGGCCTACAGCGAAATGATCGCGGAGAAGATCCGCACCGCGTCGCGCGCCAAGCTTGCCGCCCACACGCCGATGGCCGCGCCTGTGACCCTGAAGGCCGGTCCCTTACTCAGCTCGGAAAAACTGCTGGTGATTGGGGCGTCAACCGGAGGAACAGAGGCAATTCGTCATGTACTCCAGCCATTGCCGCTTTCAAGTCCGGGTATTCTGATCACTCAGCATATGCCGCCAGGCTTTACCCGTTCGTTCGCCGAACGCCTGAACAAGCTGTGCCAGATCAGCGTGAAAGAGGCGGAAGACGGCGAGCGCGTGCTCCCGGGACATGCCTATATCGCCCCGGGCGACAAGCATATGGAGCTGTCGCGCAGCGGCGCTAACTATCAAATCAAAATTCATGACGGACCGCCGGTTAACCGGCACCGTCCGTCGGTGGATGTGCTGTTTCATTCGGTGGCGAAACATGCGGGGCGCAACGCCGTGGGGGTGATCCTGACGGGGATGGGCAACGACGGTGCCGCCGGAATGCTTGCAATGCACCAGGCTGGCGCCTGGACGATTGCGCAGAATGAAGCAAGTTGTGTGGTGTTCGGCATGCCGCGCGAGGCCATCAATATGGGTGGCGTGAGCGAAGTGGTCGATCTTAGCCAGGTAAGCCAGCAGATGCTGGCGAAAATCAGTGCCGGACAGGCAATACGTATTTGACTCAGGAGTATTATTTTATGGCGGATAAAGAGCTTAAGTTTTTGGTTGTGGATGACTTTTCCACCATGCGTCGCATCGTGCGCAACCTGCTGAAAGAGCTGGGCTTCAACAACGTTGAAGAAGCAGAAGACGGCGTTGATGCGCTGAACAAACTGCAGGCTGGCGGGTTTGGTTTTGTTATCTCCGACTGGAACATGCCAAACATGGACGGTCTGGAACTGCTGAAAACCATTCGTGCCGATGCGGGAATGGCGTCGATGCCGGTTCTGATGGTCACTGCAGAAGCGAAAAAAGAGAACATTATTGCCGCTGCACAGGCGGGCGCAAGCGGCTATGTGGTGAAGCCATTCACCGCGGCAACCCTGGAAGAGAAGCTCGGTAAGATCTTCGAGAAACTCGGCATGTGAGGTGATGGAAATGTTGCAACCTGCTATGAAACCCGTTGAAGAACACTCGCCGAGCGATATCATCGTCCGCATCGGCAGCCTGACGCGCATGCTGCGTGACAGCCTGCGCGAGCTGGGGCTGGATCAGGCGATTGCCGAAGCGGCGGAAGCCATTCCTGATGCCCGCGATCGTCTGGACTACGTTGTGCAGATGACCGCTCAGGCCGCGGAACGTGCGCTGAACAGCGTTGAAGCGTCACAGCCGCACCAGGATGCGATGGAGAAGGGGGCGAAAGCGCTGAGCAAACGCTGGGACGAGTGGTTTGAGAACCCTATCGAGCTGGCGGATGCCCGCGAGCTGGTGACGGACACCCGTCAGTACCTGGGTGATGTGCCGGGCCACACCAGCTTCACCAACGCCCAGCTGCTGGACATCATGATGGCGCAGGATTTCCAGGACCTGACCGGTCAGGTGATCAAGCGCATGATGGATGTTATCCAGGAGATTGAGCGTCAGCTGCTGATGGTTCTGCTGGAGAACATTCCGGAACCGGCAGCCCGTCCAAAACGCGAAAACGAAAGCCTGCTCAATGGTCCTCAGCTCGACGCCAGCAAAGCGGGCGTTGTGGCAAGCCAGGATCAGGTCGACGACCTGCTGGACAGCCTCGGCTTCTGACGGTCTGTTCCGCCTCAGGGGTTTACGCCGACTGAGGCGGTTTACGACAAAATCACCGAAAAGAGCCCGATTAAACGGGCTTTTCCCGCCATTGGATTTCCGCTGCGCTGGCATGATACCCGTGACGTAATGGGCTGAGCATGCACTGTGGCAGAAGAGAACGACGACAAAACGGAAGCCCCCACACCCCACCGACTAGAAAAGGCGCGTGAGGAAGGGCAGATCCCCCGATCCCGAGAATTGACCTCCCTGCTGATCCTTATCGTAGGGGTGTGCATTATCTGGTGGGGCGGGGAGTCGCTCGCCCGCAAGCTGGCGGGGATGTTGTCTACCGGCTTACGTTTTGACCACAGCATGGTCAACGATCCAAATCTGATCCTCAGCCAGATTATTCAGCTTATTAAAGGGGCCATGGTCGCGCTGTTGCCCCTGATTACCGGGGTCGTGCTGGTCGCGCTGGTCTCTCCGGTAATGCTGGGCGGTCTGGTCTTTAGCGCCAAATCGCTGCAGCCGAAATTTTCCAAACTGAACCCGCTGCCGGGCATTGCGAAAATGTTCTCAGCGCAGACCGGGGCCGAGCTGCTCAAAGCCGTTCTCAAATCGGTGCTGATGGGCAGTTCCGCAGGGTTTTACCTCTGGTACCACTGGCCGGAAATGATGCGTCTTATCAGCGAATCGCCGCTCACCGCGATGAGCAACGCGATGAATCTGGTCGGGCTCTGCGCGCTGCTGGTGGTGCTCAGCATTATCCCGATGGTGGGTTTTGACGTGATCTTCCAGCTTTATACCCACTTCAAAAAACTGCGCATGTCACGTCAGGATATTCGCGACGAATATAAGCAGATGGAAGGTGACCCGCACGTGAAAGGGCGCATCCGCCAGATGCAGCGTGCCGTCGCCCGTCGACGCATGATGGAAGATGTGCCGAAGGCCGACGTCATTGTTACCAACCCGACGCACTATTCCGTTGCGCTGCGCTATGACGAAAACAAAATGAGCGCGCCGAAAGTCGTCGCGAAAGGGGCCGGACTGATCGCACTGCGTATCCGGGAAATTGGCACAGAACACCGCGTGCCGATCCTGGAAGCCCCTCCGCTGGCGCGTGCTCTGTACCGCCATGCGGATATTGGACAACAGATCCCGGGACAACTCTACGCCGCCGTGGCGGAAGTGCTGGCCTGGGTATGGCAGTTGAAGCGCTGGCGTCTGGCCGGCGGTCAACGGCCTGTGAAACCTGAGAACCTTCCGGTGCCTGCCGCGCTGGATTTTATGAACGAGAAGGACACTGATGGCTAATCTGGTGGCAATGTTGCGCCTGCCCGGCAACCTGAAATCGACCCAATGGCAGATCCTTGCCGGGCCGATTCTGATCCTGCTAATTCTGTCGATGATGGTACTGCCGCTCCCGGCGTTCATCCTCGATCTGCTTTTCACTTTCAATATTGCGCTGTCCATTATGGTGCTGCTGGTGGCGATGTTCACCCAGCGTACCCTGGAGTTCGCCGCGTTCCCGACCATTCTGCTGTTTACCACCTTGCTACGACTGGCGCTGAACGTGGCGTCCACGCGTATCATCCTGATGGAAGGTCACACCGGTGCGGCAGCGGCAGGTAAAGTGGTGGAGGCGTTCGGCCACTTCCTGGTGGGCGGCAATTTCGCTATCGGTATCGTGGTGTTCGTTATCCTCGTTATCATCAACTTTATGGTTATCACCAAAGGTGCAGGGCGTATCGCGGAAGTCGGCGCGCGTTTTGTGCTGGACGGGATGCCGGGCAAGCAGATGGCGATCGACGCCGACCTGAACGCCGGTCTTATCGCCGAAGATGAAGCCAAAAAGCGCCGTTCGGAAGTGACGCAGGAGGCCGACTTCTACGGCTCCATGGACGGTGCGAGTAAGTTTGTGCGCGGTGACGCCATCGCGGGCATTCTGATCATGGTGATTAACGTGGTCGGCGGCCTGCTGGTGGGGGTATTGCAGCACGGGATGGACATGGGTCACGCGGCGGAAAGCTATACGCTGCTGACCATCGGTGACGGTCTGGTCGCGCAGATCCCGGCGCTGGTTATCTCCACGGCGGCGGGCGTGATTGTGACCCGCGTGAGTACCGATCAGGACGTTGGCGAGCAGATGGTGGGCCAGCTTTTCAGCAACCCGCGCGTTATGCTGCTGGCCGCTGCCGTTCTCGGTTTGCTCGGTCTGGTGCCGGGGATGCCAAACCTCGTCTTCCTGCTGTTTACGGCGGGCCTGCTGGGGCTTGCCTGGTGGATGCGCGGTCGTGAAATCAAACCTGCGGCGGAGCCTGTTCCGGTCAAAATGCCGGAGAACACCCAGGCCGTAGAAGCCACCTGGAACGACGTTCAGCTGGAAGATTCCCTGGGAATGGAGGTCGGGTATCGCCTGATCCCGATGGTCGATTTCCAGCAGGATGGCGAACTGCTTGGCCGTATTCGCAGTATTCGTAAAAAATTCGCGCAGGATATGGGCTTCCTGCCGCCGGTTGTCCACATCCGGGACAACATGGACCTGCCGCCCGCGCGCTACCGCATTCTGATGAAAGGTGTCGAAATTGGCAGCGGTGATGCCTATCCGGGCCGCTGGCTGGCGATTAACCCGGGCACCGCCGCAGGCACGCTGCCGGGCGAGCAAACCATCGATCCGGCCTTTGGCCTGGCCGCTATCTGGATTGAAAGTGCCCTGAAAGAGCAGGCGCAGATCCAGGGGTATACGGTTGTTGAGGCCAGTACCGTGGTGGCGACCCACCTTAACCACCTGATTGGGCAATTCTCGGCGGAGCTGTTTGGCCGCCAGGAAGCGCAGCAGCTGCTGGACCGCGTCACGCAGGAGATGCCGAAGCTGACGGAAGATCTGGTCCCGGGCGTGGTGACGCTGACGACGCTGCACAAGGTGCTGCAAAACCTGCTCGAAGAAAAGGTGCCGAT
Organism: Enterobacter sp. KB-221C9; assembly: GCF_041320715.1. Lineage (NCBI taxonomy): Bacteria > Pseudomonadati > Pseudomonadota > Gammaproteobacteria > Enterobacterales > Enterobacteriaceae > Enterobacter > Enterobacter sp. KB-221C9. The sequence goes on along the minus strand of NZ_JBGIWG010000009.1, from coordinate 99,798 downwards.
CCGTGACATGCGCACCATTCTGGAAACGCTGGCAGAGCATGCGCCAATCCAGAGCGATCCGCACGAGCTGACGGCGGTGGTGCGCGTGGCGCTGGGACGCGCGATCACCCAGCAGTGGTTCCCGGGAACCGGAGAAGTGCAGGTTATTGGCCTCGATACGCCGCTTGAACGTCTGCTGCTGCAGGCCCTGCAGGGCGGGGGCGGGCTGGAGCCGGGGCTGGCGGATCGTCTGCTGGCGCAAACGCAGGAGGCGCTGGCGCGTCAGGAGATGCTGGGCGCGCCGCCGGTGCTGCTGGTGAACCATGCGCTGCGTCCGCTGCTGTCGCGCTTCCTGCGTCGTAGCCTGAATCAGCTGGTCGTGCTGTCGAATCTGGAGCTGTCGGATAACCGTCATATCCGCATGACCGCGACGATTGGAGGAAAATAATGCGTAAATGGCTTTGGATTTTGCTCTTCCCGCTGGCGGCACAGGCTGGCGGAGAGGGGACCTGGCAGGCGAGCAGCATGGGTGTGACCCTCAGCAACCGGGGCGTCGCCATGTCCTCTAACCCGCTGTCGCCTTCTGAAGAGGTTTCCGGTCTGATGGGCCTTGTGGTCTGGAACTACCGGCTGATTGGCCCAACCCCGGCCGGACTGCGGGTGCGCCTCTGTTCTCAGACGCGCTGCACGGAAATCGACGGCGAAAATGGCACAACGCAGGCGTTCAACGGCGTACCGGCCATTGAACCTCTGCGTTTCATCTGGGAAGTTCCGGGCGGTGGACGCTTAATCCCGGCCCTGAAAGTACAGAGTAATTCTGTCATCGTGAACTACCGCTAACACCCTGTCTTTTCACCAGCCATCAGGCAATTCTGATGGCTGGCTCTCAAAACTGCCTTCACCTTTTGAATAAATAGAAACACTGTTTTATAAATCAGTGACGCGCGTGACGATACTCTTTGCATTTTTGCCATTCACCCGCTTTGTGATGGCAGAAACAGAAAGGTATCAACAGGCCAATGCATTTACTGTAGCCGTATAAAAGCTCCCGGACGAAGCTTGCTTGCAGGGAGTCTCCCAAAACTGATTAGGGTTGACGGCAATGAAAACACGTAAAATTGGACTCGCAAATTATCTTGCTTACGGATCAGGCGATTTCCTCGGGGCGGGTACTACCGCCCTGACGGCGGCCTGGCTTTTATATTTTTATACCACCTTCTGCGGACTCTCACCGATCGAAGCCACGTTCATCTTTGCCGCGGCAAGGGTGCTGGATGCCGTTGTTAGCCCGTTAATGGGCTTTTTAACCGATAACTTTGGTACGACCTGGCTCGGTAAGCGCTTCGGCCGTCGTAAGTTCTTTATCCTGCTGGGGATTCCGTGCGTGTTCAGCTACTCGCTGATGTGGGTTGGCGACATGAGCTTCTGGTACTACCTGCTGACCTATCTGGTGTTTGATATTGTCTACACCATGATTCTGGTGCCGTACGAAACGCTGGTGCCGGAAATGACTGACGACTTTAAACAGAAAACCAAGTTCTCCGGGGCGCGTATCTCTATGGCGCAGATGTCCGCCATTCTGGCCTCCTTCCTGCCGGGGATCCTGTTGACCCACTTCGGGAAAGACAACGCGGTTTCCTTCTTCTACGCAAGCCTGGTCTTCTCCGTGCTCTGCGCGCTGATGCTGACCTTCGTCTGGTTCTTCACCTGGGAACGCCCGCGCGAAGAGTGGTCTGAAGCGGCGCTGCGTGCTGAAGAAGAGAAGAAGAAGCTGACGCTGGGGCAGAGCCTCAACCGCCTGTTCGTTGAGTTAAGCTCCACGCTGCGCATCAAAATTTTCCGTCAGCATCTGGGCATGTACCTCGGCGGCTATATCGCACAGGACGTGTTTAATGCGGTATTCACCTACTACGTGGTGTTCGTGCTGATGCAGGAAGCGTCAATGGCGTCCAATCTGCTGGGCACGATGGCTATCTTCCAGTTCCTTGCGGTTATCGCCATGATCCCGCTGTGTATCCGCTTCGGGCCTGCACCGTCCTACCGCATGGTCGTGGTGCTGTTTGGCCTGGCGTCTCTCTCTTACGCCATGCTCTATTACGCGGGCCTGAGCGACGTCTATGCTCTGCTGTTGCTGATCTCTGCGGTGGCTGGGCTGGGCCGCGGCGGTATCAACTACGTGCCATGGAATACCTACACCTACATTGCTGACGTGGATGAAGTGATCACCGGCCAGCGCCGCGAAGGGATCTTCGCGGGCATCATGACCCTGACCCGTAAGGCATCACAGGCCGGTGCGGTGATGCTGGTGGGCATTGTGATGCAGATGTCCGGCTTTGTCAGCGGTCAGAAAGTACAGCCTGCGGAAGTGAGCCACACCATTTTGATGATCCTGAGCGTGGGCACCATTCTTGTGCTGTTCTGCGGCTTCCTCGTTTCCCTGCGCTTCAAGCTCAATTTGCAGACCCACAGCACGCTGCGCGAGGAGACCGCGAAAATGCGTGAGTGTGGTCATGCGATGCCTGACTCAGCGACGCCACACGCCCGCGCCACCGTCGAGATGCTGGCCGGTATGCCTTATGAGTCACTGTGGGGCAATAACAACATCGGTTATCTGAATCGCAACAAGCCAGCGGCACCTTCGCTGAAGGATCGCGCGGTACTGAATTCGACATACAACAGAGGTTAAGATGATGAAAGTTTGGCCTGTCAAACATAGCCCGTTACTGCGTCAGCCAGAGCGCTTTATTGCCCGGGACGAGCTGAAATCGCTGATTCAAAAGGTGACGCATAGCCTGGTCAGTATCCACGACGAAACGGGTGAATTTTTGCTGCGGCTGGACGACGGGCGCGTGATCGACACCAAATGCTGGGCCGGATGGGAGTGGACGCACGGCGTCGGCCTGTACGGTATCTGGCAGTATTACTGCCAGACCGGCGACGAAGGTATGCGAGGCATCATCGACAGCTGGTTTGCCGACCGCTTTGCGGAAGGCGCGACCACCAAAAACGTGAATACCATGTCGCCGTTCCTGACGCTGGCCTATCGATACGAAGAGACCAAAAATCAGGCCTGGCTGCCGTGGCTGGAAAGCTGGGCGGAATGGGCGATGGCCGAGATGCCGCGCACTGAACACGGCGGGATGCAGCACATCACCCTGGCGGAAGAGAACCACCAGCAGATGTGGGATGACACGCTGATGATGACGGTGCTGCCGCTGGCGAAAATCGGCAAGCTGCTCAACAAACCGGAATACGTTGAAGAGGCGGTTTATCAGTTCCTGCTGCACGTGCAGAACCTGATGGACCGGGAGACCGGGCTGTGGTTCCACGGCTGGAGCTACGACGGTAATCACAACTTCGCCAATGCCCGCTGGGCGCGCGGCAACAGCTGGCTCACTATCGTCATCCCGGACTTCCTCGAGCTGGTGGATCTGCCGGAAAACAACGCCGTGCGCCGCTACCTGGTGCAGGTATTGAATGCGCAGATTGCCGCGCTGGCGAAGTATCAGGACGATAGTGGGCTATGGCACACGCTGCTTGACGATCCCCATTCGTATCTTGAGGCGTCCGCTACGGCGGGGTTTGCCTACGGCATTCTGAAAGCCGTGCGCAAGCGCTATGTTGGCGCGGAGTATGCCGAAGTGGCAGAAAAAGCGATTCGCGGTATCGTCACGAATATCTCGCCGGAAGGCGAGCTGTTGCAAACGTCGTTCGGTACGGGAATGGGAAGCGATCTGGCGTTTTATCGCCAGATCCCGCTGACCTCAATGCCGTACGGGCAGGCGATGGCGATACTGTGTCTGACGGAATATTTGCGGAAATACTTCTGAACCTGTGGATATCCCCGGTGGCGCTGCGCTTACCGGGGCTACAAAACAAAACCCGGCTTGCGCCGGGTTTTTTGTATTACATGCGTTCTACGGTTTCGATACCCAGGGTATCCAGACCCAGCTTCAGGGTCTTCGCCGTGAGCTGCGCCAGCTTCAGGCGGCTGTTGCGGACCGATTCGTTTTCCGCAGACAGAATAGGGCAGTGCTCGTAGAAGCCGGAGAACAGACCCGCCAGATCGTACAGGTAAGCACACATCACGTGCGGCGTTCCGTCACGCGCGACAACCGTCAGCGTCTCTTCGAACTGCAGCAGACGCGCCGCCAGCTGTGCTTCACGGTCTTCCGTGATGGTCACGGCAGCATTCGCCAGCGCGCTTTCGTCGATGTTAGCCTTACGGAATACGGAGAGCACGCGGGTGTAGGCATACTGCATATACGGCGCGGTGTTGCCTTCAAACGCCAGCATGTTATCCCAGTCGAAGATATAGTCGGTGGTACGGTTCTTGGAGAGATCCGCGTATTTCACCGCACCGATACCCACGGCGTTCGCCAGTTTTTCCAGTTCGTCAGCAGGCATGTCCGGGTTCTTCTCGGCCACCAGACGGCGGGCGCGTTCCAGCGCTTCGTCCAGCAGGTCGGACAGCTTCACGGTACCGCCCGCGCGGGTTTTGAACGGCTTGCCGTCTTTACCCAGCATCATGCCGAACATGTGGTGTTCCAGCGGAACGCAGTCCGGCACGTAACCGGCTTTGCGCACGATGGTCCACGCCTGCATCAGGTGCTGGTGCTGACGGGAGTCGATGTAGTACAGCACGCGGTCAGCGTGCAGCGTTTCGTAACGGTATTTCGCGCAGGCGATATCGGTGGTGGTGTAGAGATAGCCGCCATCCTTTTTCTGGATGATCACGCCCATCGGTTCGCCTTCCTTGTTTTTGTACTCATCAAGGAACACAACCGTTGCGCCTTCGCTCTCAACCGCCAGGTGCTTGGCTTTCAGGTCGGCCACAATGCCGGGCAGCATTGGGTTATAGAGGCTTTCACCCATTACGTCGTCACGGGTCAGGGTGACGTTCAGGCGGTTATAGGTGAGCTGGTTCTGAGACATGGTGATGTCAACCAGCTTGCGCCACATCTCGAGGAAGTATTGATCGCCGCCCTGCAGTTTTACCACGTAGCTGCGCGCGCGCTCGGCAAAGGCTTCGTCTTCATCGTAGTGTTTTTTGGCTTCGCGGTAGAACCCTTCCAGGTCCGCCAGCGCCATTTCACCCGCGTTTTCCTGCTGCTGTTTTTCCAGGTAGGCAATCAGCATGCCGAACTGGGTACCCCAGTCGCCCACGTGGTTCGCGCGGATCACCTTGTGACCGAGGAACTCGAGCGTGCGCACTGCGGCATCACCGATGATGGTGGAGCGCAGGTGGCCAACGTGCATCTCTTTCGCCACGTTCGGGGCAGAGTAGTCGATCACGACGGTCTGCGCCTCCGGCTGGGAAACACCCAGACGGTCAGATTTCAGCGCCGCGTCAACGTGGCGTGCCAGGAATGCAGGCTCAAGGAAGATGTTGATAAAGCCCGGACCGGCGATTTCGGTTTTGCTGGCAATGCCGGAAAGATCCAGATGCGTCAGTACCTGCTCAGCGAGCTGTCGCGGCGGCATGCCCAGTTTTTTAGCCGCTGCCATCACGCCATTAGCCTGATAGTCGCCAAACTGTACTTTTGCTGACTGACGAACCTGCGGTTCGCAATCCGCAGGCGCACCTGCGGCAATCAGTGCCTGACTGACTTTTTCGGAGAGAAGAGCCTGAATATTCACCTGGATACCTTACGTTTTTGATGCGGGCCTACAACCGCCCGCGCCAGTTAAAGAATTTAGGGCGGGAGTATACTGCAAATGCCTTCTGGCGTCAGCATCACGGGCCCCGAAGATCGCTCAGAATCCAGGCAGTGAAGGTGTGCATAATCATGCAGTCGCAAAAAGCCGGATTCTGCGGTTGGTCAAAACAGGTCAACAGAGTAAATTAGCGGCTTTGCGACACGAAAAGAGAGTGAATTATGGCGAACTGGCAATCCATTGACGAACTGCATGATATTTCCGCAGATTTACCGCGCTTCACCCAGGCGTTCACAGAACTTGCCACCCGTCTGGGTCTGGATATCGCACCGCTTGTGGCCGATCACATCTCTTTGCGCTGTCATCAGAATGCCACCGCCGAGCGCTGGCGTCGCGGGTTTGAGCAGTGCGGTGAGTTGCTCTCCGAGAACATCATTAATGGTCGCCCCATTTGCCTGTTTAAACTGCATGAACCGGTGAGCGTGGCGCACTGGCAATTCACCGTGGTTGAACTGCCGTGGCCGGGTGAGAAACGCTATCCGCACGAAGGCTGGGAACATATCGAAATTGTCCTGCCGGGAGAGCCGGAGACGTTGAACGCGCGCGCGCTGGCCCTGCTGTCTGACGAGGGTTTAAGCAAGCCGGGAATTTTTGTGAAGACAAGTTCCCCCAAAGGCGAGCGCGAGCGGTTACCTAACCCGACGCTGGCCGTCACGGACGGGCAGGTTACGGTGAAGTTTCATCCGTGGACCATTGAACAGATCGTTGCCAGCGAAGCGTAAGAAGATGTGAGTTCACGCCGGGACTGAAAATTGACGGGGTGGCATGATGGTGCGTTTAGTGGGATTTCAGGAGGATTAAATGGCGCTGCTGGAGATTTGTTGTTACAGCGTGGAGTGTGCCGTGACCGCGCAAAAATACGGGGCTGACCGCATTGAACTGTGCGCGGCACCCAAAGAGGGCGGGCTGACGCCGTCCTTCGGCGTGTTGAAGTCTGCCCGTCAGGCCGTCACTATTCCCGTTCACCCGATTATTCGTCCGCGCGGCGGTGATTTTTGTTACACGGCGGGCGAGTTCAGTGCCATGCTTGATGATATCGCGCTCGTTCGGGATCTGGGGTTTCCGGGGCTGGTCACCGGCCTGCTGGATGAAGACGGCAATATCGATCTACCGCGCATGCGTCAGATTATGAGCGCCGCCCAGGGGCTGGCCGTCACTTTTCATCGCGCATTTGATATGTGTAAAGATCCGCTTCAGGCCTTTGAAACGCTGGGAGAACTTGGCGTGGCGCGCATCCTGACATCCGGTCAACAGGCGTCAGCTGAAAAAGGACTGCAATTAATTACGGAACTAAAAGCACATTCCGGTGTTCCAATAATAATGGCGGGTGCGGGAGTCCGCGCCAGCAATCTGGAACGGTTTTTAAACGCCGGGGTAGAAGAGCTGCACAGCTCCGCAGGTAAATGGATACCTTCGCCCATGCGTTATCGCAATACAGGGTTGTCAATGTCGACGGACGCTGAAGCGGATGAGTATTCACGCTACGGCGTAGAGGGAGAGTCGGTTGCGGAAATGAAGTCGCTGATTGAGCGCCATCACGTGTAGCAACGTACCGATTTTTACCGCGCATCATGTCGCCCAATATGATGCTTGCTTGTACCAGGCCCCTGCAATTTCAACAGGGGCCTTTTTTTCTCCTTCATATTTCTGTTTTGGAGAAAACCTTCACTGAGTAGGCCGGGTAAGGCGTAGCCGCCGCCCGGCTAAAGGGCTACGGCTTGGTCGCAATCAACACCGCGCGCATCGGGGCCGGATAGCCTTCGATGGTTTTGCTGTGGTCGGCCGGGTCGAGGAACTGCTCCAGCGATTCGGTGATCATCCAGTCGGTGCGGCGCTGTTCCTCAATTGAGGTCACGCTGACATCGGCAATCCGCACATCCACAAACCCGCACTTCTCCAGCCAGTTCTTCAGCGCCAGCGCGGAAGGGATGAAGTAAACGTTGCGCATCTGCGCGTAGCGATCGCCCGGCACCAGAACGGCATGCTCATCACCTTCAATCACCAGCGTTTCCAGCACCAGCTCGCCGCCGCTGACCAGCTGATCCTTCAATTGCCACAGGTGTTCAAGCGGAGAACGACGGTGATACAGCACGCCCATGGAGAAGACGGTATCAAACGCTTTCAGGGCGGGGAGCTGTTCGATGCCCAGCGGCAGCAGGTGCGCGCGCTGGTCGTTGCCCAGCAGCTTGCGCACCGCTTCAAACTGGCACAGGAACAGCTGCATCGGGTCAATACCGACCGCCAGATGCGCGCCCGCGCCAATCATGCGCCACATGTGGTAACCGCTGCCGCAGCCCACGTCCAGAATGGTACGCCCGGTCAGGTCGGAAAGGTGGGGCAGAACGCGATCCCATTTCCAGTCCGAGCGCCATTCGGTATTGATGTTCACGCCGTAAAGTGAAAACGGCCCTTTGCGCCACGGCATCAGGTTACGCATCAGCGTTTCGATGCGGTTGATCTGCCCGGCCGGGAGCGGCTCTTCGCTCTCGGCGGTTACGCTGTGCAGAAGATCCAGACGGTACGGGGTCAGTTCGGGCAGAAACTCCACCGCGTTTGACCACTGCTTTAACAGGCCGTGCTGCTGATCGCGCTGCCAGGCGGCAATCTGCGCGGGCAAGGTTTCCAGCCAGTGGGAGAGCTGGTTTTTGGCAATCAGCTGATAGAAGTTACTGAATTCGATCATGCGGATTCTCCCGCTTTCAGCGCCACCAGAGAGCCAAAGTTAAAGCACTGGAACCACAGTTCGCTGTGCTCAAACCCGGCTTTGCTCAGACGCGCTTTGTGGGTTTCTACGGAATCCGTCAGCATCACGTTTTCGAGCATGCTGCGCTTCTGGCTGATCTCCAGCTCGCTGTAGCCGTTCGCCCGTTTGAAATCGTGGTGCATATTGAACAGCAGCTCGCCAACCTCGGCATCTTCGAAGCTGAATTTCTCCGAGAGCACCAGCGCGCCGCCGGGATTCAGCCCCTGATAAATTTTATCCAGCAGCAGCTGGCGGTCTTCAGGCACCAGGAACTGAAGGGTGAAATTCAGCACCACCATCGAGGCGTTATTGATCTCAATCTCGCGGATGTCACCTTCCACCACGTCTACCGGAACAGGGGCTTTGTACGCGTCGATATGGCGACGGCAGCGCTCAACCATGGCCGGGGAGTTATCGACGGCAATGATTCGGCAGCCTTCCTGGTGAATATTACGACGAACCGACAGCGTTGCCGCGCCGAGCGAGCAGCCCAGGTCATAGACCTGCGTGCCGGGTTGAACGAAGCGCTCAGCCAGCATGCCGATCATAGAGATAATATTGGAATAACCGGGAACAGAGCGCTGGATCATATCCGGGAAGACTTCGGCTACCCGTTCATCGAAGGTCCAGTCGCCCAGGCTGGCGATAGGCGCGGAAAAAAGCGTGTCGCGATCTGACATAACGTAAAAATCCGGGAAAAATAAAGTGGCGTATTGTGCGCTAATGGAGGGAGAAAACCAACTCCCACGGCATATACCACAGGTTAGCCAGCACCATCAGCAAAAGCGAACACCAGGTCGCACTCATGCCGGAACGACGCCAGCGGATTAAGCGGTGGTGAAAGCCGTAATAATGCATCAGGCGGCCAGCAATAAGAAGCAGGCCACAGATGTGCACCATCCAGGTTTCTGCGCCATTCATCTCCATAAACAGCAGCAGGATTAAGGCTGCGGGAATGTATTCGACCGCGTTGCCATGAATGCGGATAGCGCTTTGTAGTTCTGAAAATCCCCCGTCACCGTAAGAGACACGGTACAGCGTTCTGAGGCGCACAACATCAAATGAAAACTTAATCAGCAGTAATGCACCTAACACCGCATACAGCGCGCTGACCATACAAACTCCCTGTTTTTGGCAGATGGCACTTCACTATGATAGGGGGTGATATCAGAAAAGAGAAGATTGTTGTGGGATGGCAGGGGCGCTGCCCACGGACGGCACCGCGGCCTGCAAGGCCTGCCACAGAGCATCGACCAGTTCGGGCGCTTGGGCGATATCCGGCGTGTGCAAAAAGAGATACGGCGTAGTGGTATGTTCCCACTTCGGCAATGTTTGCAGCCAGACGGCGAACATCGCCTGATTTTGCTGCATGTTATCGCTGCCGATAAACCTGACCATGGGGTTATGTGCGGTCACGATGGCGTGGACCGGCACTTTCGGTTTTTTACGCTGCGCTTCAACGATGGCTTCGCTATGGGGGACAGCGCTGTGAACCGGGCGGCTATCGAGGATCACCCGGTTAACGGAACGCTCAAGCAGGCCGCGATTGAGCGCTTTTTCTGCTTCGCCCTTCGCAAAAAATTCAGGATGCCTGACTTCCACGCCGTAGGTGAATTCACGGGGCAGGGCATCAAGGAACTGCCAGAGCGCTGGCAAATCGCGCGGGCCAAACGTGGCGGGTAGCTGGATCCAGTACTGACCGATGCGGTTCGCCAGCGGCGACATGCGCGCGAAAAATTCTTCGGTCAAATCGCCGCAGTTACGCAGCGCGGCGTTGTGGGAAATGGTGGCCGGAAACTTGAAGCAGAAGCGGAAGTCGTCGGTCGTTTGTTCCCGCCAGCGCGCAACAATCTCGGCTTTGGGGAGCGCATACAGGGTGGTATTACCCTCGACACAGTTGAAGTGTCGGGCATACTCCTCAAGGCTGGTGATGCCAAGGCGCACCCATTTCGGGTGCGACCACTGGGGCAGGCCAACATACATCATAGCGCGCTGACAATCTCATCCGTGCTGCGCACGCGGCCGATGCGCGGGAAGATATGGGTCATGCTGCCCTGATGCTGTTCCGCGGAGGCTGCGCTGCAGGCATCTTCGGCGATCACCAGATTAAAGCCCAGCTCCCACGCGTTGCGGGCGGTAGACTCCACGCCGATATTGGTGGAAATGCCGCACAGAATGAGGGTGTCGATGCCGCGACGGCGGAGCTGCAGTTCGAGATCGGTACCGTAGAAGGCGCCCCACTGGCGTTTGGTCACTTCAATATCGCTGTCGCGTTTGCCGAGTGAGACCGGGTACGTCCACCAGTTATCCGGCAGTGCATGTGCCGCGGCCTGCGCGTCGACGGGCTGTTTTAAGGCTTCGGCAAAATCAGCGGACCAGCCGACGCGCACCAAGACAACAGGCGCACCGCTGGCACGACATGTTTCCGCCAGACGCGCGGCGCGGCTGACCACATCATCCGCGGTATGCGGGCCACCGGCGAAGGGCAGAATGCCTTCCTGTAAATCAATCACGACAAGTGCGGTTTTACTGGCATCAAGTGTTAACATCGTTACTCCCGTTAAATTAGTCACTTCCAGACACCATACGACGTGATGGCCTGTTCCTGGTCGGATAATTTTGTTAATTTTTGTGAGAATGCGCAATAAGAGTGCAGCAAACGACCGCCAGGCCGTGGTTCGCTCTTATCGTCCGGCGGAATTTCCAGTATAATAGCCGCCTTTTTTCATCCAGTTGTGACATACAGAAAGCTGCGACATAGTAGCCTGCATACCAGGCGACATTTAGCCTGCGGCTAATTAAGGGATATCTCATGCGTACAGAATATTGCGGGCAGCTGCGTCAGTCCCACGTCGGACAGCAGGTAACCCTATGTGGTTGGGTCAATCGTCGTCGTGATCTTGGTAGCCTTATCTTCATCGATATGCGCGACCGCGAAGGTATCGTTCAGGTGTTCTTCGACCCGGATCGCGCAGATGCGTTGAAGCTGGCCTCTGAGCTGCGTAATGAGTTCTGCATTCAGGTTACCGGCACCGTGCGTGCGCGTGACGAGAAAAACGTCAACGCCGACATGGCGACGGGCGCCATCGAAGTGCTGGCGTCCGATCTGGTGATTATCAACCGTGCAGAAGCGCTGCCGCTGGACTCCAACCACGTCAACACTGAAGAAGCGCGTCTGAAATACCGCTACCTGGATCTGCGTCGCCCGGAAATGGCTCAGCGCCTGAAAACCCGTGCGAAAATCACCAGCCTGGTGCGTCGCTTTATGGATGACCACGGTTTCCTCGACATCGAAACCCCGATGCTGACCAAAGCCACGCCGGAAGGCGCGCGCGATTACCTGGTCCCATCCCGCGTTCATAAAGGTAAATTCTACGCGCTGCCGCAGTCTCCACAGCTCTTCAAACAGCTGCTGATGATGTCCGGCTTCGATCGCTACTATCAGATCGTTAAATGCTTCCGCGACGAAGACCTGCGCGCTGACCGCCAGCCAGAATTTACCCAGATCGACGTGGAAACCTCCTTCATGACCGCCGAGCAGGTGCGTGAAGTGATGGAAGCCCTGGTGCGTAGCCTGTGGAACGACGTGAAAGGCGTTGAACTGGGCGATTTCCCCATCATGACCTTCGCTGAAGCCGAGCGTCGCTACGGCTCCGACAAACCAGACCTGCGCAACCCGATGGAGCTGGTGGACGTGGCAGACCTGGTGAAAGGCGTTGAGTTTGCCGTATTCTCTGGCCCGGCTAACGATCCTAAAGGCCGCGTAGCAGCGCTGCGTGTACCGGGTGGTGCAGCACTGAGCCGTAAGCAGATCGACGACTACGGCAACTTCATCAAGATCTACGGCGCGAAAGGTCTAGCCTATATTAAAGTGACCGAGCGTGCGAAAGGTCTGGAAGGTATCACCAGCCCGGTAGCGAAGTTCCTGAACGCAGACATCGTGGAAGCGATCCTTGAGCGCACCGGCGCGCAGGACGGCGACATGATCTTCTTCGGCGCAGACAACAAGAAAGTCGTGGCGGATGCGATGGGCGCGCTGCGTCTGAAGCTCGGCAAAGACCTGAGCCTGACCGACGAAAACAAATGGGCGCCGCTGTGGGTTATCGACTTCCCAATGTTTGAAGACGATGGTGAAGGCGGTCTTACCGCAATGCACCACCCGTTCACCTCGCCAAAAGACATGAGTGCGGCAGAGCTGAAAGCGGCGCCGGAAGACGCGGTTGCGAACGCTTATGACATGGTTATCAACGGCTACGAAGTGGGCGGCGGTTCCGTGCGTATTCACAGCGGCGAAATGCAGCAGACCGTGTTCGGCATTCTGGGCATCAACGAGCAGGAGCAGCGCGAGAAGTTCGGCTTCCTGCTGGACGCCCTGAAATACGGCACGCCTCCGCACGCGGGTCTGGCCTTCGGTCTTGACCGCCTGACCATGCTGCTGACCGGCACCGATAACATTCGTGATGTTATTGCCTTCCCGAAAACCACTGCCGCAGCGTGTCTGATGACCGAAGCGCCAAGCTTTGCCAACCCGGCCTCTCTGGCCGAACTGGGCATTGAAGTGGTGAAGAAGGAAGAGAAAAACTGATATGGCATATAAGCTTCCCGTTTCGGTCCTGGTGGTCATTTATGCAGAAGACACGAAGCGGGTGCTGATGTTGCAGCGGCGCGATGACCCTGATTTCTGGCAGTCGGTAACCGGCAGTCTGGAAGAGGGGGAGACCGCGTCGCAGGCCGCCGCGCGTGAAGTAAAGGAAGAGGTCACCATTGACGTTGCCCGCGAGCAACTGACCCTGAAGGACTGTCAGCGCACGGTGGAGTTTGAAATTTTTAGCCATTTACGTCATCGCTATGCGCCGGGTACCGAGCGCAATACGGAGTCGTGGTTCTGTCTCGCGCTCCCCCATGAACGGGAGATCGTGTTTACCGAACACCTGACCTACCGCTGGGTGAATGCGGCGGACGCCGCCGCACTGACCAAGTCGTGGAGCAACCGGCAGGCGATTGAAGAATTTGTAATTAACGCAGCCTGAGAAGGCGCGATTTTTGGAGAACTTTTTATGGCAGGTCATAGTAAGTGGGCCAACACCAAACACCGCAAAGCGGCACAGGATGCCAAGCGCGGTAAGATCTTTACCAAAATCATTCGCGAGCTGGTGACAGCAGCGCGTCTGGGCGGCGGCGATGCGGGTTCTAACCCGCGTCTGCGTGCAGCGATCGATAAAGCGCTGTCTAACAACATGACGCGCGACACCCTGAACCGTGCAATCGCACGTGGCGTGGGCGGTGATGAAGACGCGAACATGGAAACCATCATTTATGAAGGTTACGGCCCTGGCGGTACTGCGGTGATGGTTGAGTGTCTGTCTGACAACCGTAACCGTACTGTTGCGGAAGTGCGCCACGCGTTCACCAAAACCGGTGGCAACCTGGGCACTGACGGTTCCGTTGCTTACCTGTTCAGCAAAAAAGGCGTCATCTCCTTCGAGAAAGGCGATGAAGATGCAATTATGGAAGCGGCCCTGGAAGCCGGTGCTGAAGACGTTGTGACCTTCGATGATGGTGCTATCGACGTTTACACCGCGTGGGAAGAGATGGGTGCCGTGCGCGACGCGCTGGAAGCGGCTGGCCTGAAAGCGGACAACGCTGAAGTGTCCATGATCCCGTCCACCAAAGCGGACATGGATGCGGAAACGGCACCAAAACTGCTGCGTCTGATCGACATGCTCGAAGACTGCGACGACGTGCAGGAAGTGTACCACAACGGTGAAATCTCTGATGAGGTTGCAGCGACTCTCTAATGAGAGCGTATAAACCCGTTACAGGAGACGCGTGATGTCGATTATTCTCGGGATTGACCCAGGCTCACGCGTCACCGGTTATGGCGTTATCCGTCAGGTGGGACGCCAGTTAACCTACCTGGGCAGTGGCTGTATTCGCACTAAAGTAGAGGATCTGCCGTCGCGCCTGAAGCTCATCTATGCGGGCGTGTCGGAGATCATCACCCAGTTTCAGCCTGACTTTTTCGCCATTGAGCAGGTCTTTATGGCGAAAAACGCCGATTCGGCGCTAAAGCTTGGTCAGGCGCGCGGCGTTGCCATCGTCGCTGCCGTGAACCAGGATTTGCCGGTATTCGAGTACGCGGCACGTCAGGTCAAGCAGACGGTGGTGGGCATTGGTAGCGCGGAGAAAAGCCAGGTGCAGCACATGGTGCGTACTTTGCTGAAGCTTCCTGCGAACCCGCAGGCCGACGCCGCCGATGCGCTGGCGATTGCGATTACCCACTGTCACGTCAGCCAGAACGCGATGCAAATGAGCGACTCGCGGCTCAATCTGGCGCGAGGCAGGTTACGATAATGACAAATCAGGCTGGATAAACATCCAGCCTTTTTTTATTATGTCGGCAGTTAATTTCTCCCAGAACGCAGGAGCGTCACGTGATAGGCAGACTCAGAGGCATCATCATTGAAAAACAACCCCCGTTAGTGCTGCTGGAAGTGGGTGGCGTGGGCTATGAAGTCCATATGCCGATGACCTGCTTCTACGAGCTGCCGGACGCGGGCAAAGAGGCGATTGTCTTTACTCAGTTTGTGGTGCGTGAAGATGCCCAGCTGCTGTACGGCTTCAATAACAAGCAGGAACGGACCCTGTTCCGCGAGCTGATTAAAACCAACGGCGTCGGTCCGAAGCTGGCGCTGGCGATTTTATCCGGCATGTCAGCGGCACAGTTTGTGAATGCCGTTGAGCGCGAAGATCCTGCGGCGCTGATTAAGCTTCCGGGCATCGGCAAGAAAACCGCCGAGCGCCTGATTGTTGAGATGAAAGACCGCTTTAAAGGTCTGCATGGCGATCTGTTCACGCCGGCTGCCGATTTAGTGCTGACCTCTCCTGGCGGCCCTGCGACGGATGATGACGCCGAGCAGGAAGCGGTTGCCGCGCTGGTGGCGCTGGGCTATAAACCTCAGGAGGCCAGCCGTATGGTGAGTAAAATTGCCAAACCGGATGCCAGCAGTGAAACCCTGATTCGCGAAGCGCTGCGCGCTGCATTGTGAGGTAAAGGATGATTGAAGCAGACCGCCTGGTATCGGCAGGCACAATTCAGGCAGAGGACGTGGTGGATCGCGCGATCCGCCCTAAGCTGCTTGATGAGTATATCGGCCAGCCGCAGGTTCGTTCCCAGATGGAGATTTTCATCCAGGCGGCAAAACTGCGCGGCGATGCGCTCGATCACCTGCTGATTTTTGGCCCTCCGGGTTTGGGGAAAACCACGCTGGCGAATATCGTCGCCAATGAAATGGGCGTCAACCTACGCACCACCTCCGGCCCGGTGCTGGAGAAGGCGGGCGATCTCGCTGCGATGCTGACCAACCTCGAACCGCATGACGTGCTGTTTATCGATGAGATCCACCGCCTGTCACCGGTGGTGGAGGAAGTGCTCTACCCGGCGATGGAAGATTACCAGCTGGATATCATGATCGGTGAAGGCCCGGCCGCGCGCTCCATCAAAATCGATTTGCCGCCGTTTACCCTGATTGGCGCTACCACCCGCGCCGGGTCCCTGACCTCTCCGCTGCGCGACCGTTTCGGCATCGTGCAGCGTCTTGAGTTTTACCAGGTGGCGGACCTCCAGCACATCGTTGGCCGCAGCGCCCGCTATATGGGGCTGGAAATGAGCGAAGAGGGGGCGTTTGAAGTGGCGAAGCGTTCCCGCGGTACGCCGCGTATCGCCAACCGCCTGCTGCGCCGCGTGCGTGACTTTGCCGAAGTGAAGCACGATGGCTCGATTTCCGCCGAGATCGCCGCTCAGGCGCTGGATATGCTGAACGTCGATGCCGAAGGCTTTGACTATATGGACCGTAAACTGCTGCTGGCTGTGCTGGACAAGTTCTTTGGCGGCCCGGTCGGGCTGGATAACCTGGCGGCGGCAATTGGGGAAGAGCGCGAGACGATTGAAGATGTGCTGGAGCCGTATCTGATCCAGCAGGGCTTCCTGCAGCGCACCCCGCGTGGACGTATGGCGACGGTGCGGGCGTGGAATCATTTCGGCATTACGCCACCGGCAATGCCGTAAATCGTGCCGGATGACGGTTTCGGATGGTTTTGTAGCCCCGGTAAGCGAAGCGCCACCGGGGACATACCCGCTACTGTGCGGTCTTCTTCATCATACTGAAGATAAACAGCACCGCCGCACTCAGCACCACGGACGGCCCCGCAGGCGTATCGTAGAACGCCGAGAAGGTTAACCCACCCGTTACCGCAACCATCCCGACGATAACCGCTACACCCGCCATCTGCTCCGGCGTACGGGCAAAGCGACGCGCCGTGGCGGCAGGGATGATCAGCAGCGACGTAATAATCAGCGCGCCGACAAACTTCATCGCTACACCAATCGTTAACGCCGTCACCAGCATCAGCAGCAGTTTTACGCGCTGCAGCTTCACGCCGTCGACAAATGCCAGATCCGGACTGACGGTCATGGCCAGCAAATTCCGCCACTGCCAGAGCAGAATAGCGAGCACCACCACCACGCCAATGGCAATAGAAATAAGATCTTCCGGCGTCACGGCCAGAAGATCGCCGAACAGGTAGGCCATCAGATCAACGCGAATATTGGACATCAGGCTGACCACCACAAGGCCCAGAGACAGGGCACTGTGCGCCATAATGCCAAGCAGCGTATCAATTGCGAGGTGAGGGCGCTTTTCCAGCCAGACCAGACCGGCAGCCAGCAGCAGCGTAACCACAATCACCGCGTAAAAAGGATTCACATTCAGCAGCAGACCAAAGGCAACGCCCAGCAGAGACGCATGCGCCAGAGTATCGCCAAAATAGGACATTCTGCGCCAGACGACAAACGAGCCGAGCGGGCCCGCGGCGCAGGCAAGCATAATCCCGGCCAGCCAGCCGGGCAGTAACAGTTCAATCATGAGTGTCCATTTCCCCGACGCAGTACGATTCGTCCCTGTAAATCATGGCGATGATTATGATGATGACGGTAAATGCCCAGCTGTTCGGCGCCTCGAGGGCCGAACATGGAGATAAATTCCGGGTGCATTGACACCACTTCAGGCGTACCGGAGCAGCAGATATGATGGTTGAGACACAGCACTTCGTCGGTTTTTGCCATCACCAGATGGAGATCGTGAGACACCATCAGCACTGCGCAATCAAGCTCTCGACGTAGCTGGTCGATCAAATCATAAAGCGCAACCTGACCATTCACGTCCACGCCCTGAGTCGGCTCATCCAGTACCAGCAGCTGCGGGCTGCTCAGCAGCGCGCGGGCGAGTAACACTCGCTGCGTTTCACCGCCGGACAGTTTTTGCAGCGGCGCATCGACGAGATGGCCCGCCTGCACGCGTTTCAGTGCCGGGAGAATATCGGCTTTCCGTGTGCCGGGGCGCAGACGCAGAAAACGGCTGACCGTCAGCGGCAGCGTGGCGTCGAGGTGGAGTTTTTGCGGCACATAGCCAATTCGCAATTTTTCCTCGCGCTTGATCACGCCTTCATCGGGTGCGACCAGGCCCAGCACCACGCGCACCAGGGTGGATTTGCCTGCGCCATTGGGACCGAGCAGCGTCAGAATTTTACCGGGCTTCAGATCGAGCGACACGTCAGAGAGGACGCGGCGCTGGCCGAATGAGACCGAAATATTTTCAAGAGAAACCAATGTCGTCATGTCATTTTAAGCTTGAAGAAGTCAACGAATGTTATAATATCACATTCCACGCATTCACTACGATGATTAGTCGCATTATGTTACATAAAAATACGCTTCTTTTCGCAGCATTATCCGCTGCCCTTTGGGGTACAACCGCACAAGATGTTAACGCTGCGGTTGTCGCTTCGCTTAAACCACTCGGATTCATCGCGTCGGCCATTGCCGACGGGGTAACGGAAACTCAGGTTCTGCTCCCTGATGGTGCATCCGAACATGACTATTCCCTGCGCCCGTCAGATGTAAAACGCTTACAAAACGCGGACTTAGTCGTCTGGATTGGCCCGGAAATGGAAGCGTTCATGCAGAAGTCAGCAAAACAGGTTGCTGGCGAAAAGCAGGTCGCGATTGCCGAACTTCCCGGCGTGAAACCGTTGCTCATGAAAGGGGCGGATGACGACGGCGACGAACATGACCATCATGCTGCAGACGGTGAAAAAGGTGATGGAGATCACCATCACGGCGAGTACAACATGCATCTTTGGTTATCCCCAGAGATAGCGCGGCTTTCAGCGGTTGCAATCCATGACAAATTAGTGGAACTTATGCCGCAAAGTCGAGCCAAACTAGACGCCAACCTGAAGGATTTTGAGGCACAATTAGCCGCAACCGATAAGCAGGTAGGTAATGAGCTCGCACCGTTGAAAGGTAAAGGGTATTTCGTTTTTCATGACGCCTACGGCTATTACGAAAAACATTACGGTTTGACCCCACTGGGTCACTTCACCGTCAACCCTGAAATTCAGCCTGGTGCGCAGCGTTTACATGAAATCAGAACACAGTTGGTTGAGCAAAAAGCGACATGCGTTTTTGCTGAGCCACAGTTCAGGCCAGCGGTCGTAGAAGCCGTGGCCAGGGGAACATCCGTGCGCATGGGAACCCTTGACCCGCTAGGTACGAATATCCAGTTGAGCAAAGCGAGCTATTCGCAGTTCCTCAGCCAACTGGCGAACCAGTATGCGAGCTGCCTGAAAGGAGATTAACGAGGAAGTGAATACGTGCAACAGATAGCCCGCTCTGTCGCCCTGGCATTTAACAATCTGCCTCGACCCCACCGCGTTATGCTGGGGTCGCTTACAGTACTCACCTTAGCGGTCGCCGTCTGGCGGCCCTATGTTTACCACCCGAGTTCTGCCCCTATCATCAAAACCATTGAGCTTGAAAAGAGCGAAATCCGTTCTTTGCTGCCTGAAGCCAGTGAGCCTATCGACCAGGCGGCTCAGGAAGATGAAGCCATCCCGCAGGATGAACTGGACGATAAAACCGAAAACGAAGCGGGTATCCACGAATATGTTGTGTCTACCGGGGACACGCTGAGCAGCGTGCTGAACCAGTACGGCATCGACATGGGTAACATCAGCCAGCTGGCGGCGGCGGATAAAGATCTTCGTAACCTGAAAATCGGACAACAGCTCTCCTGGACATTAACGGCCGATGGCGATCTCCAGCGTCTGACCTGGGAAATGTCCCGCCGCGAAACCCGCACCTACGATCGCACTGCAAACGGTTTCAAAATGACCAGCGAAATGCAGAAGGGCGACTGGGTTAACAGCGTTCTGAAAGGCACGGTGGGCGCGAGCTTTGTCTCGAGCGCGCGAGATGCAGGCTTGACCAGCGCTGAAATCAGCTCGGTGATCAAAGCCATGCAGTGGCAGATGGATTTCCGCAAGCTGAAGAAGGGCGATGAGTTCTCCGTCCTGATGTCCCGCGAAATGCTGGACGGCAAGCGCGAGCAAAGCCAGCTGCTGGGCGTACGTCTGCGCTCCGAAGGCAAAGATTACTACGCGATTCGTGCCGAAGACGGTAAGTTCTATGACCGCAGCGGTACGGGCCTGGCGAAAGGTTTCCTGCGCTTCCCGACGGCAAAACAGTTCCGCGTCTCCTCTAACTTTAACCCGCGTCGTCTGAACCCGGTAACCGGGCGCGTCGCGCCGCACCGTGGCGTTGACTTTGCCATGCCGCAGGGCACGCCGGTACTGGCGGTAGGGGATGGTGAAGTTGTGGTGGCCAAGCGTAGCGGTGCCGCCGGATATTATGTCGCGGTACGTCATGGTCGCACTTATACGACCCGCTACATGCACCTGCGTAAGCTGCTGGTCAAACCGGGCCAGAAGGTGAAGCGTGGTGACCGTATCGCGATCTCCGGCAATACCGGACGCTCTACCGGCCCGCACCTGCACTATGAAGTGTGGATCAACCAGCAAGCAGTGAACCCGCTGACGGCGAAACTGCCGCGCACCGAAGGCCTGACAGGTAAAGATCGTACTGATTATCTGGCGCAGGTGAAAGAGGTGATGCCGCAGCTGAGCTTAGACTAAGCTCTCTGTTTTTGTTAAAAAAGCCGGCGCACACTGACGCCGGCTTTTTCTTTTGTGCGGGGACGGCTGCCTCGCTACACTATCTGAATAAAATTTTGCGTCATCAGACCCTGGATCCAGCATGGAAACCAAAAAAAACAATATTGAATACATTCCTGAGTTTGAAAAATCCTTCCGCCATCCGCGCAACTGGGGCGCCTGGCTTGGCGTTTACGCCTTTGCGGGGATGGCGATGCTGCCTGCTTCCGTCCGCGATCCTGTTCTGGGTAAAATTGGCCGTCTGGCCGGGCGTTTAGGCAAGAGCGCCCGCCGTCGCGCGCAGATCAACCTCTACTACTGTTTTCCTGAGAAAAGCGACGCCGAGCGCGAGGCAATCATTGATGAGATGTATACCACCGCGCCGCAGGCAATGGCGATGATGGCGGAGCTGGCGCTGAAAGGGCCGGATAAAATCGTCGAACGCGTTGACTGGAAAGGGCTGGATATCATCGAGGAGATGCGCCGCAACGACGAGAAAGTCATTTTCCTCGTCCCCCACGGCTGGGGCGTTGATATTCCGGCGATGCTCATGGCGTCTCAGGGGCAGAAAATGGCGGCGATGTTCCATAACCAGGGAAATAAAATCTACGATTTTGTCTGGAACACGGTGCGTCGTCGTTTTGGCGGACGTTTGCATGCGCGTAACGATGGCATTAAGCCCTTCATTCAGTCGGTTCGTCAGGGGTACTGGGGCTACTATCTGCCGGATCAGGACCACGGCCCCGAGCACAGCGAGTTTGTCGATTTCTTTGCGACCTATAAAGCGACGCTGCCCGCGATCGGCCGCCTGATGAAAGTCTGTCGTGCCCGCGTGATCCCGCTATTCCCGGTCTATGACGGCAAAACGCATCGACTGAGTATTGAGGTTCGTCCGCCGATGGACGATCTGCTCACCGCGGACGACCACACCATCGCGCGTCGAATGAACGAAGAGGTGGAGATACTGGTGGGGCCGCATGCCGAACAGTACACGTGGATACTGAAGCTGCTTAAAACGCGGAAACCAGGTGAAACAGAGCCCTATAAACGCAAAGAGCTTTATCCGAGGAAATAAAAAAAGCCCTCTCCATCTGGAGAGGGCTTTTTAACACAGACGTTATTACTCGACGGTCATAACGCGCGTGGTGTTGGTTGAGCCGATGGTGCTCATCACGTCGCCCTGGGTCACAATGACGATATCACCGGACACCAGATAGCCTTTGTCGCGCAGCAGGTTTACGGCATCGTGTGCCGCAGCTACGCCGTCATTGGTGCTGTCGAAGTGAACCGGCGTCACGCCGCGGTACAGCGCCGTCAGGTTCAGGGTACGTTCGTGACGGGACATGGCGAAGATCGGCAGACCAGAGCTGATACGAGAGGTCATCAGCGCGGTGCGGCCAGATTCGGTCATGGTGATGATCGCGGTAACGCCTTTCAGATGGTTTGCCGCGTACATCGCAGACATCGCAATCGCTTCTTCCACGTTATCGAACTGCACGTCCAGACGGTGTTTAGAGACGTTGATGCTTGGGATCTTTTCAGCGCCCAGGCAGACGCGCGCCATCGCGGCCACGGTTTCTGCCGGATACTGGCCCGCAGCGGTTTCCGCAGAGAGCATCACCGCATCGGTACCGTCCAGCACGGCGTTAGCCACGTCCATGACTTCTGCACGGGTTGGCATTGGGTTGGTGATCATGGATTCCATCATCTGAGTGGCGGTGATCACCGCGCGGTTCAGCTGACGTGCGCGACGAATCAGCGCTTTCTGAATACCGACCAGCTCAGGATCGCCGATTTCCACGCCCAGGTCACCGCGCGCCACCATTACCACGTCGGACGCGAGGATCACATCGTCCATGGCATCCTGATCGCAAACGGCTTCCGCGCGTTCAACTTTAGCGACGATTTTGGCATCGCAGCCTGCATCACGCGCCAGGCGACGCGCATAGTTCAGGTCTTCGCCGCAGCGCGGGAAGGAGACGGCCAGGTAGTCAACGCCGATCTGCGCGGCAGTTACGATGTCCGCTTTGTCTTTATCGGTAAGCGCTTCTGCAGAGAGGCCGCCACCCAGTTTGTTGATGCCTTTATTGTTGGAGAGCGGGCCGCCGACGGTGACTTCGGTGAACACTTTCATGCCCTGAACTTCCAGCACCTTCAGCTGTACGCGACCGTCGTCGAGCAGGAGGATATCGCCTGGCACCACGTCAGCCGGCAGGCCTTTATAGTCGATACCGACTTTCTCTTTATCGCCTTCGCCTTTGCCCAGGTTGGCATCAAGCAGGAATTTGTCGCCGATGTTGAGGAAAACTTTACCCTCTTTAAAGGTCGATACACGGATTTTTGGACCCTGCAAATCGCCGAGGATAGCCACGTGGCGGCCCAGTTTTGCTGCGATTTCACGCACTTTATCGGCACGTAATTTATGGTCTTCTGGCGTACCGTGAGAGAAGTTCATACGCACCACGTTGGCACCAGCGGCGATAATTTTCTCAAGATTATTATCGCGATCGGTGGCCGGGCCTAAGGTGGTTACGATCTTGGTTCTGCGAAGCCTTCTGGACATGTAATACTCCGTTGACTGAAACAACTTTGGTGTTGCGTGAACATTGAATCGGT
The DNA here is from genome assembly GCF_041320715.1 of Enterobacter sp. KB-221C9. Classification (NCBI taxonomy): domain Bacteria; kingdom Pseudomonadati; phylum Pseudomonadota; class Gammaproteobacteria; order Enterobacterales; family Enterobacteriaceae; genus Enterobacter; species Enterobacter sp. KB-221C9. The sequence continues at coordinate 76,691 of NZ_JBGIWG010000009.1, read as the reverse complement.
CTTCATCTGCTGCAAGGCAGCGGAGAGTGGACCGAATGCCGTAAATCGTTACATCGTAATTATTGGTTACGTCTTCGTTATCAACTATCAGGGAACATCGCTCTTTATAAGCAATTCTTTATCAAAACGCGATTCCTTCAGCGCTTCCTTGACCCGCTTCAAGTTATCCCTGAATTTTGCCCCCCGACGTAAGGTAAAACCGGTCGCCAGCACGTCAATCACGGTGAGCTGCGCCAGTCGGGAAACCATCGGCATATAAATGTCGGTGTCTTCCGGCACGTCGAGAGTAATTGCCAGCGTCGCTTCACGCGCCAGCGGCGTACCCGCCGTGGTAAGGGCAATCACCATGGCATCGTTTTCACGGGCCAGCTGCGCCAGCTCGACCTGACTCTTGGTGCGGCCGGTATGCGAAATCAGCACCACGACGTCATCTTCACTGCAATTCATACAGCTCATGCGTTGCAGCACAATGTCATCGGAGTAAATAACCGGGACGTTAAAGCGGAAAAATTTGTTCATGGCGTCATGCGCCACGGCCGCCGAGGATCCGAGGCCAAAGAACGCAATCCGCTTGGCCTGGGTGAGTAAATCCACCGCGCGATTCACGGAACTCATGTCCAGAGACTGGCGGACGTGGTCAAGCGAAGCCATAGCCGATTCAAAAATTTTCGCGGTATAGGCATCAACGCTGTCGTCTTCATCCACATTACGATTAACATAAGGGGTGCCGTTAGCCAGACTTTGTGCCAGATGCAGTTTAAAATCAGGAAAGCCGCGCGTTTCCAGGCTGCGGCAAAAGCGATTGACCGTCGGTTCGCTAACACCCGCTTCCTGTGCCAGAGCGGCGATGCTCGAATGAATCGCCTGAGCGGGGGAGGCGAGAATGACCTCGGCCACTTTTCGCTCGGATTTGCTAAGGTGTTCCAGTTGAAACTGGATTTTTTCCAGCATGTTCATGTTAACAGGATGCTCATGGGTGTAAACGATTTCATAAATTGATGAAATCGTGATTCGATTTAGCCGATATTACCCTCGTGGCTTCCATAAAGGGTAATAATCGACAAGATAATGTTGTTGTTTTTTTTCATTACTTGATCGGTGTCGGGTTTTGCCGTGGCCCTGTTGCGCAAAGAAACGACGGTTGTTGCGTCATTGCGCCGTCGTAATCCTCCAAAGGGGGAAAAATCGCGGTATCGCACGCGACGATAAGCGCTAATGGTTTCGGGAATGACGTAAAAGCAGTACAGTGCATCGTAATAAAATTACAACGATACCTGGCAGAAGTACCAGGTGATCCAACTGAGGAGAATGACATGGCGGTAACGCAAACAGCCCAGGCATGTGACCTGGTCATTTTCGGCGCGAAAGGCGACCTTGCACGCCGAAAATTGCTGCCTTCCCTGTATCAACTGGAGAAAGCGGGCCAAATTCATCCGGATACCCGTATCCTGGGTGTAGGGCGCGCCGACTGGGACAAGGACGCTTATACCAAGGTCGTCCGCGAGGCGCTCGAAACTTTCATGAAGGAAAAAATTGATGAAAGTTTGTGGGATACCCTGAGCGGACGTCTCGATTTCTGCAACCTGGACGTCAATGACGTCAGCGCGTTTACCCGCTTAGGCGCGATGCTGGATCAGAAAAATCGTGTCACCATTAACTATTTCGCCATGCCGCCAAGCACCTTCGGCGCCATCTGCAAAGGTCTGGGCGAAGCCAAACTGAACGCCAAACCGGCGCGCGTCGTGATGGAGAAGCCGCTGGGTACGTCGCTGGCAACCTCGCGTGAAATCAACGACCAGGTGGGCGAGTTCTTTGAAGAGTGCCAGGTCTACCGTATCGACCACTATCTCGGTAAAGAGACGGTACTGAACCTGCTGGCGCTGCGTTTCGCTAACTCCCTGTTTGTGAATAACTGGGACAACCGCACCATCGACCACGTGGAAATCACCGTGGCGGAAGAGGTGGGGATTGAAGGCCGCTGGGGATACTTTGACCAGGCCGGCCAGATGCGCGACATGATCCAGAACCATCTGCTGCAGATTCTGTGCATGATTGCCATGTCTCCACCGTCTGACCTGACGGCTGACAGCATCCGTGACGCAAAAGTGAAAGTGCTGAAGTCACTGCGCCGCATTGACCGCTCCAACGTGCGTGAGAAGACCGTTCGCGGCCAGTACACCGCCGGGTTTGCGCAAGGCAAAAAAGTGCCTGGTTACCTGGAAGAAGAGGGCGCGAACAAGTCCAGCAACACCGAGACGTTCGTGGCGATCCGCGTGGATATCGACGACTGGCGTTGGGCGGGGGTTCCGTTCTACCTGCGCACCGGTAAGCGTCTGCCGGCCAAGTGCTCCGAAGTGGTTGTTTACTTCAAAAACCCGGAACTGAACCTGTTCAAAGAGTCCTGGCAGGAACTGCCGCAGAACAAACTGACCATTCGTCTGCAGCCGGACGAGGGCGTGGATATCCAGATCCTGAACAAAGTGCCGGGCCTGGATCATAAACACAACCTGCAGACCACCAAGCTGGATCTGAGCTACTCCGAAACCTTTAACCAGACGCACCTGGCCGATGCTTACGAGCGTCTGCTGCTGGAAACCATGCGCGGTATCCAGGCGCTGTTCGTGCGCCGCGACGAAGTGGAAGAGGCGTGGAAATGGGTCGACTCCATCACCGAAGCCTGGGCTGCCGATCAGGATGCGCCAAAACCGTATCAGGCGGGCACCTGGGGACCTGTCGCGTCGGTTGCGATGATCACCCGCGATGGCCGCTCCTGGAACGAGTTTGAGTAAGATAATCCTCTAGCTCGAAAGTGTTATTTTACCGGTAACATGATCTAACACAGCTAGTGGCACAATTTTCAACTTTTAAGCTCCGCGTGGATTCACCCGCGGAGCTTTTTTTATTACACTGCCGGAAGTGATTTTGCCCCTGAGCTCCGGACAGCAAGCGTTTCAGCGTTGTTAACAACTGCCAGCGACTTTGTAAACTCCCGAGCCCGGACAGATAAATTAGAGGAGCTTTTATGAATCCGACTTTGTTACGCGTAACACAGCGCATTATCGAGCGCTCGAAAGAGACCCGCTCGGCCTACCTCGCCCGGATTGAACAGGCAAAGCGCAACACCGTCCACCGATCTCAGCTGGCCTGCGGGAACCTGGCGCACGGCTTCGCCGCCTGCCAGCCAGATGATAAAGCGTCGCTGAAAAGCATGTTGCGTAACAATATCGCCATCATTACCTCCTATAACGATATGCTTTCCGCGCACCAGCCGTATGAGGTCTATCCCACTATCATCCGTAACGCGCTGCACAGCGTGAATGCCGTGGGCCAGGTGGCGGGCGGCGTCCCTGCCATGTGCGACGGCGTGACGCAGGGGCAGGACGGTATGGAGCTGTCTCTGCTGAGCCGCGAAGTGATTGCCATGTCCGCGGCGGTTGGCCTGTCACACAACATGTTTGATGGCGCGCTGTATCTCGGCGTGTGCGACAAGATTGTCCCGGGCCTGGTGATGGCTGCGCTGTCGTTTGGTCATCTGCCTGCGATCTTCGTGCCGTCCGGTCCGATGGCAAGCGGCCTGCCGAACAAAGAAAAAGTCCGTATTCGCCAGCTCTATGCGGAAGGGAAAGCAGACCGCCAGGCGTTGCTGGAGGCGGAAGCCGCGTCTTACCATGCGCCGGGGACCTGTACGTTCTACGGCACGGCCAACACTAACCAGATGGTGGTGGAATTTATGGGGATGCAGCTTCCGGGCTCGTCCTTTATCCAGCCGGATGCGCCGCTGCGCAAGGCGCTGACCGAGGCCGCAGCCCGTCAGGTTACGCGTCTGACCGGCAACGGCAACGAATGGATGCCGATGGGCAAAATGGTCGACGAAAAGGTCATCGTCAACGGGATTGTCGCGCTGCTGGCAACCGGAGGGTCAACCAACCACACCATGCATCTGGTCGCCATGGCGCGTGCGGCGGGCATTCTGATTAACTGGGATGACTTCTCCGAGATATCTTCCGTGGTGCCGCTGATGGCACGCCTCTACCCGAACGGGCCGGCGGATATTAACCACTTCCAGGCCGCAGGCGGCGTACCGCTGCTGATGCGCGAGCTGCTGAAAGGCGGACTGCTGCATGAAGACGTGAATACCGTGGCAGGCTTTGGCCTTAAGCGCTACACCCAGGAGCCGTGGCTGAACAACGGCGAGCTGGACTGGCGTGATGGGGCGAGCGTCTCACTTGATGCGCAGGTGATTGCCACCATCGACAAACCGTTCTCTCCTCACGGCGGCACCAAAGTGCTGAGCGGCAATCTCGGTCGTGCGGTAATGAAGACCTCTGCCGTTCCGGAAGAGAACCAGATTATCGAAGCGCCGGCGGTGGTGTTTGAAAGCCAGCACGACGTGTTACCCGCCTTTGACGCCGGTCTGCTCGATAAAGACTGCGTGGTGGTGGTGCGTCACCAGGGGCCTAAAGCTAACGGGATGCCAGAATTACATAAACTTATGCCACCACTTGGTGTATTATTGGACCGCCGTTTCAAAATTGCGTTAGTCACCGATGGACGCCTCTCTGGGGCATCCGGTAAAGTGCCTTCAGCCATCCACGTGACGCCGGAAGCCTACGACGGCGGGCTGCTGGCGAAAGTGCGCGACGGTGACATGATCCGCGTGAACGGTCAGACTGGCGAGTTAACCCTGCTGGTCGATGACGCCGAGCTGGCGGCACGTCAACCCCATATTCCTGACCTGAGCGCATCGCGCGTGGGGACCGGACGCGAAATGTTCAGCGCGCTGCGTGAGAAACTCTCCGGTGCGGAGCAGGGCGCAACCTGTATTACGTTTTAAGACGACTTGATTTTAACGATCTGGCGAGAGAAGACTCTGATGAAAAACTGGAAAACAAGTGCAGAAGCAATCCTGACCACTGGCCCTGTCGTGCCGGTTATCGTGGTAAACAAGCTGGAGCACGCTGTACCGATGGCGAAAGCGCTGGTTGCGGGCGGCGTTCGCGTTCTGGAAGTGACCCTGCGCACCGCCTGCGCGATGGACGCTATTCGCGCTATCGCCAAAGAAGTGCCGGACGCCATCATCGGTGCGGGTACCGTTCTCAACGCGCAGCAGCTGGCAGAAGTGACCGAAGCGGGCGCGCAGTTCGCCATCAGCCCGGGCCTGACCGAGCCGCTGCTGAAAGCCGCCACCGAAGGTACCATTCCGCTGATCCCGGGCATCAGCACCGTCTCTGAACTGATGCTGGGCATGGACTACGGTCTGAAAGAGTTCAAATTCTTCCCGGCTGAAGCGAACGGCGGCACCAAAGCGCTGCAGGCGATTGCCGGTCCATTCTCTCAGGTACGCTTCTGCCCGACGGGCGGTATCTCTCCTGCCAACTACCGTGACTACCTGGCGCTGAAAAGCGTGCTGTGCATCGGTGGTTCATGGCTGGTTCCGGCGGATGCGCTGGAAGCGGGCGACTGGGATCGCATCACCAAACTGGCTCGCGAAGCGGTTGAAGGCGCGAAGCAGTAAGCCATTCGTCATATGAAAAACGGGCCTTACGGCCCGTTTTTTTATCCTGCAACCTTGACGCTCGCAGCGGCCGCTTTCGCTCTCGCCACGGCGTCGTCAACGTTATCCCCGGTGGCTAACGCCACGCCAAGACGGCGGGTTCCGTCGATCTCCGGCTTGCCGAACAAACGTACCTGCAATCCTGCACCCACCGCCCCGTCGACGTTATCAAACGTGACGTTCTGGCTGGTTAACTGCGGCAGGATCACCGCCGAGGCGGCCGGGCCATACTGACGAACACCGCCGACGGGCAGGCCGAGGAACGCGCGCACGTGCAGGGCGAACTCGGAGAGATCCTGCGAAATCAGCGTGACCATGCCGGTATCATGCGGGCGAGGGGAAACTTCGCTGAAAATCACCTCATCACCGCACACAAACAGCTCCACGCCGAACAGGCCAAAGCCGCCCAGCGCCAGGACGGTTTTACGGGCGATCTCCTGAGCACGCTCCAGCGCCAGGGCGCTCATCTGCTGCGGCTGCCAGGATTCGCGGTAATCGCCATCCTCCTGACGGTGGCCAATCGGGTCGCAGAAATGGACGCCGTCAGCGGCGCTGACGGTCAGCAGGGTGATTTCGAAATCAAACTTCACGACGCCTTCGACGATGACGCGACCGGCTCCGGCACGGCCACCCTGCTGGGCATAATCCCACGCGTTATCCAGGGTGCTGCTGTCGCGAATAAAGCTCTGTCCTTTTCCGGAGGAGCTCATCACCGGCTTAACGATGCACGGGTAGCCAATCTCCTCAACGGCCTTCAGGAATGCGGCCTTATCGCCAGCAAAACGGTAGCTCGAGGTGGGCAATCCCAGCTCTTCCGCCGCCAGGCGACGAATGCCTTCGCGGTTCATGGTCAGCTTTGCGGCTTTTGCGCAGGGCACCACGCGCTGGCCTTCCTGCTCGAGAGCGATCAGCGTATCGGTGGCAATGGCTTCAATTTCAGGCACAACGAAATCCGGTTTCTCGCGCGTAATCAGCTCGCGAAGGGCATCGCCATCCAGCATGTTAATCACATAAGAACGATGGGCGACGTGCATGGCGGGTGCGTCGGCGTAACGGTCTACGGCAATGACTTCCACACCTAAACGTTGGCACTCAATGGCGACCTCTTTCCCAAGCTCGCCCGATCCCAACAGCATCACTCGCGTCGCCGCAGGTCGCAGCGCAGTTCCTAAACGAATCATAACAATCCCCCTAAAAAAGTTGCGCGCAGTATAAACGAAAACGTTTGCGTCTGTCTTGTACATGGCTAAACGAGGAGGCAGAAATTTGCGCTTCTTTAGCCCGACCAGACATTTCCTGACGCCTGCTCGCTTACGCTGTGGAACATGTTCACCGTTAAGTGAGGGAAACCATGTCTGGCTGGTTAAATCAACTGCAATCCCTGTTAGGGCAGAAAACATCGTCTGGCGAGCGGGACCTTAGCAAACTGCTGGTACCCGGGGCGCTCGGCGGGCTGGCAGGCCTGCTGGTCGCGAATAAATCCTCACGCAAGCTGCTGGCAAAGTATGGCACAGGCGCGCTGCTGGCCGGCGGCGGCGCCATCGCGGGCACCGTGCTGTGGAATAAATACAAGGACAGGGTACGGACCGCGCACAGCGATGAACCGCATTATGGCGAGCACACCTCGCCGTTGGATCTGCGGACCGAACGGCTCATTCTCGCGCTGGTTTTTGCCGCGAAAAGTGACGGGCATATTGACGATAAAGAACGATCGGCGATCGAGCAGCAGCTGCGCGAAGCCGGTGTCGAAGAGAAGGGAAGATCGCTGGTGGCGCAGGCGATTGAACAGCCGCTCGAGCCGCAGCGTCTTGCGCAAAGTGTGAAGAATGAGGAAGAGGCGCTGGAGCTCTATTTCCTTAGCTGTGCCGCCATCGATATCGATCACTTTATGGAGCGGAGCTACCTTAACGCCCTGGGCGATGCGTTAAAGATCCCTCAGGACGTGCGCGAGGGCATTGAGCGGGATATCCGGGAACAAAAACAGGCGTTACAGGGATAGCCGTCGCCGTCGCGACGCGGTTTCGCTTGCATCATGCGTGGGTTTTGCCAACCTTATAGGGTGTAAAACTTAAAAGAATGATGACATGCCACCGAAAGCCCGACGTACTCCTTATGCGATCACCACGCATGGCGATACGCGTATAGACAACTATTACTGGCTGCGGGACGATTCGCGCTCCCGGCCAGAGGTACTCGACTACCTGCACGCGGAAAACGACTATGGCCGCAAGGTCATGTCCAGCCAGCAGACGCTTCAGGACCAGCTGCTGAATGAAATGGTGCAGCGTATTCCTCAGCGCGATATCTCCGCGCCCTGGACCAAAAACGGCTATCGCTATCGCCATATTTACGAGCCCGGCAATGAGTATCCCATCTACCAGCGTCAGTCGGTGTTAAGCGCCGAATGGGATGAGTGGGATATTCTGCTGGATGCCAACCAACGCGCGGCCCACAGCGAGTTTTATACCCTGGGCGGCATGTCCATTTCGCCTGACAACGCGGTAATGGCGCTGGCGGAGGATTATCTCTCCCGTCGCCAGTACGGCCTGCGGTTTCGCAATCTGGACACCGGCAACTGGTATCCGGAAATGCTGGAAAACGTCTCCCCGGATTTTGTCTGGGCGAATGATTCCGAGACGGTTTACTACGTCAAAAAGCACGCGTCGACGCTGCTGCCTTATCAGGTGTGGCGACATACGGTGGGAACGGACTCCGCTGACGACGAGCTGGTCTATGAAGAGAAAGACGAAACGTTTTATGTCAGCCTGCATAAAACCTCCTCACGCCACTATGTGATTATCTACCTCGCCAGCGCGACGACCTCGGAAGTTCTGCTGCTGGATGCCGAACTGCCCGATGCCCAGCCGCTCTGTTTCCTGCCGCGCCGCAAGGATCACGAGTACAGTCTGGATCACTTCCAGCACAGCTTTTACTTGCGCTCCAATCGCGAGGGCAAAAACTTTGGTCTCTATAAAACCAAAGTGCGCGATGAGCGCAAGTGGGAGGTGCTTATCCCCGCGCGGGATCAGGTGATGCTCGAAGGGTTCACCCTCTTTACCGACTGGCTGGTGGTGGAAGAGCGTCAGCGCGGGCTGACCAGCATCCGGCAAATCAACCGTAACACTCGGGAAGTGGTGGGGATTGCGTTCGACGACCCTGCCTACGTGACGTGGATTGGTTTCAACCCTGAACCCGAATCGTCGCGGTTGCGCTACGGCTACTCGTCCATGACCACACCGGACACCCTGTTTGAGCTGGATATGGATACCGGGCAGCGCCAGGTGATTAAACAGACCGAGGTCAAAGGGTTTGAGGCAGAAAACTACCGCAGCGAGCACCTGTGGGTCACCGCGCGTGATGGCGTCGAGGTGCCGGTCTCTCTCGTTTACCATCGGGCGCATTTCCAGAAAGGCAAAAATCCGATCCTGGTGTACGGCTACGGCTCCTATGGCTCAAGCATGGACGCCGATTTCAGCAGCAGCCGGTTAAGCCTGCTCGATCGCGGTTTTGTTTTCGCCATCGCCCATATTCGCGGCGGCGGTGAGCTGGGACAGCACTGGTATGAAGACGGGAAATTCCTGAAAAAGAAAAACACCTTCAATGACTATCTCGACGTCTGCGATGCGCTGATTGAGCAGGGCTACGGGGATCCGCAGCTTTGCTTTGGAATGGGCGGCAGCGCGGGGGGAATGCTGATGGGGGCGGCGATCAACCAGCGTCCCGACCGCTTTAAGGGGATTGTCGCGCAGGTTCCGTTTGTCGATGTGGTTACGACCATGCTCGATGAATCCATTCCGCTTACCACCGGAGAGTTTGAGGAGTGGGGGAATCCGCAGGATGAGATGTACTACCGCTATATGAAAGCGTACAGCCCGTACGATAACGTGGAGGCGAAAGCCTACCCGCATATGCTGGTCACTACCGGTTTGCATGATTCTCAGGTGCAATACTGGGAGCCGGCAAAATGGGTGGCAAAGCTGCGGGAGCTGAAAACCGATGACAACCTGCTGCTGCTGTGTACCGACATGGATTCCGGACACGGAGGTAAATCGGGACGGTTTAAATCGTATGAAGGGGTTGCCCTGGAATATGCCTTCCTGATAGGCCTGGCGCAGGACACGCTGCCAGGCCGTGCGGAGCGTTAGGCGTCGCCCAGATAATGTTTCAGCGTTAAGCGCAGCTCCGGGCTCATTCTGTCGAGGTTGTTATACAGCCAGCGCAAATAGCCCGGGTCTTTATCCGCCACCTCGGACACCGGCTTCCCGCGATATTTCCCAAAGGTAAACGTGGTCAGCAGCGCGGGGCGTCCGGTGATGGTCGCCATATCATCCGGCGTCCAGCCAGAGATATTCATAATATCAATCAGCAGCGCGGCGGTGATATAGCAGTCATACAGGGCGCGGTGATGGTGAAGTCCCTCAGGGGTACGGACGCTGAGCTTACGGGATTTATACAGCGCCATATTGCTGTATTTGATCCCCGGCCAGAGGCGACGCGCCAGCTTCATGGTACAAATCCATTCGCCCGGCATTTCAGGTAACACCCGGCGGTCAAAGCTGGCGTTATGCGCGACGTACCATGGGCTACCGTAATAGTGGGGAATGACCTCTTCTATCCACGGCTTATCCGCCACCATCGATTCGGTAATGCGATGGATAGCCATCGCCTGAGGGCTGATGGGGCGATCGGGACGCACCAGATGGCTCATTGGGTTGACGATTTTACCGTCAATCACGTCGACAGAGGCCACTTCTACAATTCCGCCCTGAAGATCGCAAGTTTCGGTATCGATGACGCGCAGCATTGAAAACTCCTGAGCTTAAAACGCCTAGCCTAAAGGAATGATATCGCCTTGCCAACCCTCTCCGCCGAGCGTACCGGTCACCAGAAGCTCGCCAGTATCCGCGCGCACGATCAGCTGGCCTTTTTCATCCCACAGCGCGCTACCGCCGCAGGCGTTTGCCATCAGCACCGCAATGGCATATTTATGCGCGAAGCGCTGCAGGGTACTGATGGACTGCCGCCAGCGGTTATCCCTTACTGACTGGCAGCTGGTGACAAGCGTTGCCCGGGGATCGAGATTGGGGGAATCGCCATGCGCATCAATGATGGTAAGGTGCTTATCCCCCGGCACCAGGCTGGCACCGTGACCTTGCGGGTAGCGCAGGATGCGGTGGCGAGCGGGCGTAAAAAGCGCGAGGCCTTTCTGGCGCTGACCATTCCGCTCCAGGGGAATCCCGGCAATAACGGTAATCCGGTAAAAATGTGCCGCGTTAAGCAGCGATTCCAGCTGCGCGTCATCGGGTGGGGGAGGGAGCGTCGACGTGCCTGAGCCCGTTAATGAGAGTTCAGGGAAGACCAGCAAATCACACCGCTGCCGTGCTGCTTCGGCGATGAAGCGCAGGTGGTGCGTAACATGGTCATCCACGCTCTGGTGCTGACCGCTATACTGGGCTGCCGCTATATTCCAATGTGACATCGTGACTTCCTTATACACTGAGTCGCAGAGATTTAAGAATACACCTAAATTAATCAGGGTTTTCTTATCCTGCCAGATTCCGCGTAAGGAAGTGTAACGACTCGTTAAGCTTATTTAACTTTTGGCTCGTACGGTAAACGAGAGAGGTTAACCGAGGCGAGGCGGTGGGCAATTAATCTTTCGCGAAACCAGTCGCGCAGATGGACGGGTTGTTCCCGTTCCACGACTTCAGCCACGATGGGCATGTTGTAACGCTCTTTAAACGCGACGCCAGCGGCAGCGAGATCGACATTCACTTTATCCATCTCGTCCTGCGGAAGGGCGGCCAGATTGATCTTCATTACCTTCTCCTTTTTATGCGGCGGCAACGTTACCGCGAATGCACGATGATGACAAGCGGAGGCAGGATGTTCCTCGACTCGTTTATTATACAGCGTTATTCTTTAGCATACAGACATAACAAAAAGGAATGATTGCGATGGGTTTCTCCGCTTCCCGCGCGGTATGCGCACTGGTTTTTGTGGCCTCAACAATGATGGCACCCTCCGTGATGGCACATGCACATCTTAAACAGCAGATCCCGGCAGCAGACAGCGTGGTGACCGCACCGCAGGCACTTACGCTGAATTTTTCGGAAGGTATCGAACCTGGATTTAGCGGCGTGGTGGTAACGGATGCGCAAAAGCAGGTCATCAAAACGGGAACCGCCACGCGAGACGAAAAGAACAAGGCTCAGCTCACCGTTCCGCTGGAACAAACGCTGGCTTCGGGGACTTACAAGGTGGACTGGCACGTGGTCTCCGTAGACGGCCATAAAACCAAAGGCAGCTATCACTTTAGCGTGAAATAACATGCTGGCGCTGTGTTATATCGGGGTGCGCTTTATCCATTTCGGGGCGCTGATGCTGGTTTTCGGCAATGCGCTATACAGCGTCTGGTTTGCGCCTTCGTCTCTCCACCGTCTGATGTCCCGGCGTTTCCAGTCGCAGCAGAAAGTGGCGGCCTTAGTGGGCCTGGCGGCAGCATTCCTGATGTTTATGCTGCAGGGCGGGTTGATGGGTAACGGCTGGAGAGATGTCTTTGCCCCGCAGGTCTGGTTCAGCGTGATGGGGACCCGGTTTGGTGGCGTCTGGCTGTGGCAAATGATCCTCGCGGCGATGATGGTCGGTGCGGCATGGCTTGCGCCGCTGAAAGGTTCCCGGCTGCTGCTGCTTGCAATGGGCCAGCTTATCCTGCTGGCTGGGGTTGGGCACGCGGCGATGAACGACGGTCCGATGGGGGCGTTGCAGCGTCTTAATTATGCTTTTCACCTGATCTGTGCCGCAACCTGGCTTGGCGGATTACTGCCTCTGCTGTTCTGCATGCGCCTGGCGAAAGGGCGGTGGCAGAATGCCGCCATCTTTACCATGATGCGCTTCTCGCGCGTGGGGCATTACGCCGTCGCGGGCGTGCTGCTCACCGGCGTGATAAATGCGCTCATGATACTGGGCGTCCATATTCCCTGGCAGGCTGGCTACGTGCGGTTTTTGTTGTTCAAATGTGCGCTGGTGGCGTTGATGGTGGTAATTGCGCTGGCAAATCGGTATTTTCTGGTGCCACGGTTTCGTCCGGAGACCGGGCGAGCACAACAGATTTTTATCAGGATGACACAGGCAGAAGTGGTGCTGGGAGCGCTGGTACTGGCAACGGTCAGTCTGTTCGCCACCTGGGAACCCTTCTGACAAGGTTAAATATCATATGAAAAAGACAGTACTTTCTCTCATATTGCTGGCCTGCACGGGGAGCGCGCTTGCCGCGCCGCAGGTTATCACCGTTAGCCGTTTTGAAGTGGGTAAGGACAAATGGGCGTTCAATCGCGAAGAGGTGATGCTGACCTGCCGTCCGGGCCACGCGCTGTATGCGATCAACCCGAGCACGCTGGTGCAATACCCGTTAAATGATACCGCAGAGCAGCAGGTAGCCAGCGGTAAGAGCAGCGGCCAGCCGATTAGCATTATTCAGATTGATGATCCGGCGCATCCGGGACAAAAAATGAGCCTGGCACCGTTTATCGAGCGCGCCGACAAGCTCTGCTAACGTTCAGGTTTCCAATAAAAAACCGCAGATGCTTGCGAAAGCACTGCGGTTTTTCACATTTTATGATGCTCTGGCGCTTTTTTTCCGACCGCTTTTGCTGTGGACTGGAAAACCTGGCGTCGTCATCTATTCTTAAAAGGCAAGGCGACTTAGCCTGCATTAATGCCAACTTTTAGCGCACGGCTCTCTCCCAAGAGCCATTTCCCTGGACCGAATACAGGAATCGTATTCGGTCTCTTTTTATCTGTATGTTTTTCAAAGCGTTGTTCGGTGATGACTCGAAATCACCCGAAACTTTCTCGAACTTTCCATATCCTGTCTAAACCATAACATACTCAGGACTGCGTGCGTCCAGGGTTTTTTGGGATCTTTGTTAAAATTTTGTGGCCGAGCGACCGCTGAGCAAACGTCTTCTGGCGAGCAAAAGGGCAGCCCGTAAGTTAAATAATGAACGCGCTGAATTTATCTTTGTGGCGGACAATGTACTCCGGGAAGTTTTCAACCGTCAGCTCTTGCTTGATTAACGTCCTGTCGCGTCCCCAGATATCTTCCGCATTTTTAATGACCTTCATAATGTGTTCCGGGTTGTTAAACTCAGGAAGATCATATTCAGTATGGGAAATGGTAGACATTTTTTCGGAGATACGCTCAGGTGTCATCACCCATGAGAAATGCCAGCCACCATTTTCAATGACGCTGTTGTTAACCTTGAACCAGTTCCATTTTAGCCACGACCAGCTTTTGACGCTTCGGGTGCGTTTAAGATTCCTGAATGATTCAGGTTCACCGCCAAAGAAATTAACGAGATTTTTATATTGGGTAGCTCTCGGTAATTTACATTTTCTTGGCGTGTTGTCAGTATTAAAAACCTGCAGGTTAAACTGATAATTGTAGAAATTCTGATAAATAGTGGTGCAGAGCTTTTTGGGATTTATTGATGCGACCACCCGAGGTGAAAATATCTCATCCACATCGGAAATTAAAATCAAATCATCATCGTTGGCCTGCGTCAAACCCTGCATGATAGCATTCCTCTGCGCGGCTTCATTTGCCCACGCATCTACCACCATACCCTCTGGCAGACCCGGAATGACTTCTCGAGCCGGATGTGATTCTTCAGCAGCTTTCGTTATTGGTTCTTTATCATGAACAACGTAGATAATTTTATCTTTAAATTGACTGTATTTATTTATGTCAAAATGCAGCTGTCTCTTTTTTCCGGTAAAGGTATGCGTTGACTCAACGATAACGAAGCGATCGACAACGTCCGCTAGCGTGTTAAGCCTGATTTCGAGAAGCATATCTTCATCGTAATATAAGAAGCAGTCATAAATCATTACCGAAATCCCTCATTTTTGCGCCCACATTGCGCTTTTTCCAACGTATTCGTCAGTTTCATTTTGCACAATGCTAACTGAGCGCCCTCGCCCTGTGCAATAGTGGGCTGCTTTATCATTCCTCTTTTAAACAGAAGGGATCCACTGTGCAGTGAGCGAAAGCGCCAGCAAGGCTTAAAAGTGGGACTTCACGAACGCCTCTATTTCATCGAGCAACTCAAAGCGACGGCGGTATTCGGCTCGTTTTTTACTGGCAATCTCTTCCAGGGACTTCCGTTCCATCTGAATCGGCAGCTGCCAGCAGTAGGCCGAGAGCTTTTTGCCGTCCAGAGATCCCCAAAACTCATCGTAGCTGGCATGGAAATGGCGGCCTTTGCTCAGGCGATATCGCAACGCGCGGAAAACGTGCCCCTCATCGCTGACGGCAAAAATAGCCCGGACGGATGACTGCGCGGCAAGCTGGAAGAGGACTTCCATCAACACCCGTTTAGGGAACAGGCCGTGGCAGGCGCGGGTGGCCTGTTTAATGACGTCTCGCGATACGCTGCGGCGGGGACCCTGAAGGCCGCCGATGACCATCACTTGCTGACCATTGCTGCGCGCGACGCTGAAGGTCAGGCTGGCCAGAAGCGTATCCTCGTTGTCGTGAAGCCACAATGTGCTTTCGCCTTCGCGCTCGGCTTTCCCCGCAGAGGAAGCATTGACCGTATAGGTTACCCCGTCTTTGGCGTGGAACTGTACGACGGTTTGCTCCTGCGGGCTGGTCAGGGCCTGAGCGAGACCGCTCTCTTTCAGGCTATCAATCCAGTAGTAATGGCTAACGATAGCGTCGGCGCGATCGTTAGCCGTCAGGCCGCGCATCAGATACTGCCGGTGGGTCTTGCTGGGTAACGTGATTTGTGAGGCAAGCAGCCTGTCGAAATCGTCGCGCCCGGAAAGGGCTTCCAGCATGCGATGGGTAGAGGACCAGAACAGAAGCGAGCGTAAAAGGAACTTCAGGCGATATTCGCGCTTCCTCCAGATTGGCCCCGGCACGCGTTTGCCGTTCACCAGCTCGGAAATAATATTTGTGCGATGCGGATAAAAAACATCGTTATGCAGGTGCGTATTAGACACGTGAAGACCCCTCTTTTTTTTCTACCCTTATTCTAAGGAGCCAGGAAAAAGGGATTAATAGCGCGAGGATCTTTATTTCTGTTTGGTTTACCGTTTGTTTCACTTCATGAGGACCGCGCCCGTCTGTTGCCTTTTCTGCGGTGGCTATACTGTTAAAAGGAGGTCCTATGTATCAGCGAATTGAAGGTGGAATATGGCGTCACGTCTGGGTTGTCAGCGATATACATGGGTGTTACCAGTGGCTTATGGATGAGCTTAAACGCCGTCACTTTAACCCGTATGAGGATTTGCTTATTTCCGTCGGGGATATGATCGATCGTGGCCCTGATAGCGTGAAATGCCTGCAGTTAATTCATGAAAAATGGTTCCGTGCCGTGCGGGGAAATCATGAGCAAATGGCTCTCGACAGTCTGGCTAATAACGATTCTTCGCTCTGGACGATAAATGGCGGGATGTGGTTTGCGCATCTTGAACGCGACCAGCAACAGCTTGCGCTGTCGTTACTCGAGGCCTGTCGGGAATTACCGCATATCATCGAGATAACCTGTGCGAACGGTCTGAATGTGATTGCCCATGCCGATTATCCGGCTGCGGAATACCGATGGCAAAAACCGGTTAGCGCCCAGCGCGTTTTATGGAACCGCGACAGGTTGATGGGATTCATGGTGGGCAAAGGGCAGGGCATCAGCGGCGCGGATCATTTCTGGTTTGGCCATACGCCCCTCGAAAGAAGGTATGATTTTGATAATCTGCACTACATTGATACGGGGGCTGTTTTCGACGGTTACTTTACGCTGGCGCAGCTGCAGTAATAAATAACCCGCCTTCGGGCGGGTTCTCTTTAGGTCAGGCAAGACGCATGACCCAGGCATCGGTTTTACTATCGTAGTGCTCACGGTAAAGTACAGAATGTTCGCCATCAAGTATTGCCGGGACGCTGGTGTCTGCATCCCATGCATCGAGCTGCATGCACAAATCCGGGTCGGATTTGCAGGGAATACTTAACGTTCGATCGCCCTGTGCTTCGCCGCGCAGCTCTGCGTCGTCGATCTCAAAAGCGCCAATACGCACGCTGGTTTTCGTCATAGTGCTCTCCGGGTCGGTTGTCAAAATCTGGTATGACCAGTGCGATCACCCATTTTTGATCGTAGACAAGGAGAGCAAAATCGCCAGTAAAAAAATGCGCTTTTTTTCAGTCAGTGCGATCGTTACCGGTAAACAGCCGGCCGTCCCGAACCAGCTCGCGCGGATAGCTGTTTTTAAGCCTGGAGCCGACTTTTTTTGCCAGCCCCAGCGGGTACCCTTGATAGGTCACTATCACTTCATCATGTGATGGCGCGCTGTCCGGATAGACATCGCGACCACGGTACCACTCTTCGGCTTCCTGATGCGTCAGGGCAAAGGTATTCTCGCGTCCGGCAAGGGCGATAACGGCCTCATGCTGCCAGCGATAGCCTTTGTTATGCACTTCCGCCAGGCGGATCCCGATTCGCGAAAAACGGACCTTTCCGATGAGCGGCTCGATCTGTGCCGGGAACAGCCATATCTCTTTATCACGCATCCAGAGATGCAGGCTCTCATCCCAGACCAGCCCAACCTTTTTAGCTGCGGCTTCAAGCTGTGCTGCATCGCGACCTTTAAGGGGGGCAAACGGGAAGTTGCCGACCTTGAACTTAGGTGCGGGCAGGGGAGCAACCGCCTGCGTTTTACGCAGACGCGCCACAAAGAACCCTTCGCAGTCGTAAATCTGCGGGAACACGTGGAGGAAACCCTCGGGGGTGACCGCCTCTTGCGCCGAGGCAAACAGATCGTTAAGCGGCAGGAACTCGACTGCGTCAGGGTAGTTCGCTTTCAGCCACTGACAGACGTCTTCGTTTTCATCGCGGTTTAGGGTGCACGTTGAATAGACCAGCGTGCCGCCAGGGCGCAACGCGTGAAATGCGCTCTCGATCAGCTCTCGCTGCGTGGCGGCGATCTCAAGGTTGCTTTCTACGGACCAGTTCTTTAACGCATCGGGATCTTTACGCACCACCCCTTCGCCGGAGCAGGGGGCGTCCAGCAGAATGGCATCAAAGGCTTCCGGTAGGGCGGCGCCAAACACGCGTCCATCAAAGTGCGTCAGGGCAACATTATGAATGCCGCAGCGGCTGATGTTGGCATGCAGCACCTTCACGCGGCTGGCGGAAAACTCGTTGGCGAGGATCGCCCCGTGGTTACCCATCCGGGCGGCAATCTGCGTGGTTTTCGAGCCGGGCGCCGCGGCAACATCCATCACGCGATCAGGCGCATTGCCATCGGCAAACAGGGCGGCAACCGGCAGCATCGAGCTGGCTTCCTGAATATAGAACAAACCGCTCAGATGTTCAGCGGTACTGCCCAGCGGCAGCGAGGCCTCGTCATCGCGTTCAATCCAGAACCCTTCAGCACACCACGGTACCGGCGTAAGCTGCCAGCCGTACGGCGAGACCAGCGCCAGAAAATCATCAACGCTGATTTTCAGCGTGTTGACGCGAATACTTCGGCGTAACGGACGCTGGCAGGCGGCGATAAAATCGTCTAACGACAGGTGAGAAGGAAGCGCCTCGCGCATCTGCGCCAGGAATTGTTCAGGAAGAAATACGGAGTTTTGAGCCACGGGCACACCACAGGGAAAAGTTCAGGCGCGCAGTGTAACATAAAGGCTCCGGTGCGTTGACACCGGAGCCTGTCAGATTAACGCGGCAGGGCGGTTCCCCACTCGCGCCACTCTTTCGGTTCGCTTTCGAGCAGCAGGAAGTGTTTACCCGGCTGCGCTTTAGGCGCCAGCGGCGTTCCCGGCGGTGTGGCAAACGCGATACCGCCGCGAATGAACTGGTTGAAGGTGCCGGTTTTCACCACGCCTCCCGTCAGGCCAAAGTCCAGCGAATAGCCGGATGCCAGCCAGAATACCGAGTTATTACGTACCAGGTGCTGGTAGCGTTCGCTGATGCGCAATGCCACCATCACGCGGTCGGAGAGCGTACCGAGCGTCAGGCCCGTGACCGTACCCACTTCAATACCGCGGAACAGTACCGGTGTGCCGATGTTCAGCGAGCCCGCTTCCGGCACTTCCACCACGATGCTCAGGCCGCCAAGGTAGCGCGAGTCGGTGATCGTGGCTTCCTGCAGTTCGAAATCACGACGGGCATTGCCCTGGCCTGGCTCAACGTTGATGTACGGCTGCAAAATGGTGTCGAGATGCTCAACGCCCGCGGCTGAGATCTGCGGCGTGACCACCGAGAAGCGCGAACCCGTGCGGGCGAAGGTCTGCATATATTCCGGGTAAAGCACGGCTGTAGCCTGCACCTCGTTACGCGAGGTAATCAGCGTAAGCTTCTGGATCTGCCCGATATCAATGCCCAGATAGCGGATTGGCATACCTTCCGCCAGCTTACCGGCATCAAACGCGTGCAGGGTAATCTGTCCACCCACGGCGCGTGCGGCGGTTTCGGACGGGAAGAGAATACGCTTATCACCTTTACGCAGATTCGCGCCCGCGCCGCTGAGGTTATCGAAGCTAATCGCCCCGCGCAGCGCGCGTGAGAGCGGGGAGGCCTGTACGGTCAGCCCGTTACCGTTAAGCTGAACTTTCGCGCCGCCTTCGGCCCAGAAGACGCTGTTTGGCGTCAGCAGCTTGCGGTACTCCGGCTTGATATGCAGTTCGATATCGAACGCGTCCGCACGCGGGCGAACGGTGATCACTTCCCCGACTTCAAACTTGCGATACAGCACTACGGATCCCGCCTGTACGTCCGGCAGCGTCTCGGCGCTTAGCGTCAGCGTGGTGGTAGGAAGATCGCTCAGGCTGTTTTCAATCGCTTTCTCCAGGTTGGCATACAGCGGATAGCTGTCGCGCACGGGGCCTTTATCGCCTGGCAGAATGCGGATACCGCCGTTAACCCATTCGCTGGCGCTGGCGCCGAGGAACTCCACGCCGTCCAGACCCACCTTCACGTCGACGCGACTGTTCACCACGAATTTGCTGTCACCATGCACCAGGTCGCTGTACTGCGGATCGATGGCGACCGAGAACGTCACGCCATCCGCGGAGAGCTTACGCTCCAGCACCTGACCGACCTGCACGCCGTGTAAAATTAACGGCTGTCCGGCTTCGATACCGTAACTTTCTGGCGCACTCAGCGTGACCGTCACCACGCCCGGCTTTTGCAGCAGGGTTTTATCCGCCGGGGCAATCACGAAGCTATTGCTGGGCTCACCATCACCGGGGATGAGCTCAAACGTATTTCCTGTCAACAGCGTGCTGAGGCTGGCATCGTTCAGAGAGAGCTTTGGACTGCGCATTTCAATGCGCGTTTTCTCGCGCAGGAGATCGACCACGCTCGGATCGACCGTCATTTCGCCGGTGACTGAACCGCCCGGGTTGAGCGTCATTTTGGTGAGCTGACCAACCTGCAGTCCCTGATACATCAGCGGCGTCGAACCCGCTTTTAGCCCTTTAGCATCGGGCAGGGCAAGTTTTACGATCACGCCGCGCTGGCTGTGCGCCAGGTCAGCATACAATCCAAATGAGTCATCCGCGGTGGCAGGGCTTGAATTTTCCGGGGAGTCAAAGGCAATGGCACCATTCACCAGCGCGGCCAGACTCTCCAGCTTCACTTTCGCACCGCTCAGACTGAGGTCCGCATCCACGCCGGAGACGTTCCAGAAGCGGCTGCCTTTTTTCACCAGATTGGTGAAGCGACGCTCGATCAGCACGTCGATGGTGACGCCCTGTTTATTCGGGTTGATCGCGTAATCGTACACGCGGCCAACCGGGATTTTGCGGAAATAGACCAGTGAGCCACTGTTCAGAGAACCGAGATCCGGCGCCTGCAGATGGATCATTAAATCGCCGTTATTGAGGCGGTACTTGGGCTGTGTATCCAGCGCAACAAAATGATCCTGCGGCTCGCCTTTACCCGGCATCATGCCAATATAGTTACCGCCCACGAGCGCATCCAGCCCGGAGACACCGGCCAGAGAGGCTTTTGGCGTCACCAGCCAGAACTGCGTTTCACTGCGCAGGGCATCCTGCATGTCAGATTTAATACTGACCCGCACCTGAATCTTGTTCAGCCCTTTTCCAAGGGAGATGTCCTGTACCGTACCCACCTCAACCCCCTGGAAGCGAACGGGCGTTCGCCCGGCGACGATGCCGTCGGCGGTCTGGAAATCAATGGTGACCGTACTCCCGCGATCTTCATAGCTCGTCCAGATCAGCCAGCCAGCAATCATCAGGGCGATGACGGGCAGCAACCAGAATGGCGAAATGCGGCGTTTTGTTTTAATTCTCGCTTCAGTCGGCGAAGCGGGGGTTTCCTGACTCATGTGCATCCCAAAGTAAGCGGCTATCCAGCCATTCCACAGCAAGAATAGTCAATATCACCGCAGAGCCGAAATAAAAAGCCGCGGGTCCCATTGTAAAAGCAAGTAGCTGGTCGCGATTGATGAGCGACATCATCAGCGAAATCACGAACAGATCTAACATTGACCAGCGGCCAATCCAGGTGACGAATCGCAGAAGCAGAATGCGTGTCCGTAAGCCTTGTTCACATTTAAAGTGAATGCTGATGAGCAGGGTAAACATCACCACCACTTTGGTAAAGGGAACCAGGATACTGGCAATAAAGACGATCGCCGCCACCCCGACGTTGCTGTGCGCAAGGGAGATAATCCCGGAGAGGATAGTATCCTCCTGACGCCCGCCATTCACGTAAATGATGGAAATCGGCAGCATATTGGCTGGGATCAGAAACACCAGGGAGGCGATCAGCGCGGCCCAGCATTTTTGCAGGCTGTTGTTGCGCCGCAGTCTCAACGGAATGTGGCACCGCGGGCAGCGTCCACGCGCGTCGGACAAGCCGGTATAGTGACATCCCAGACAGACGCGCAGATTGTCATCGGGACGCGTAGCGGGGCGCTGAGGGTAAAACCGTTCCCAGAGCTGCTCAACGTTCAGGTGGATAAGCGTCAGGATGCTCAGCAATACCAGACTGATGAAGGCAAAGAGCCCGATGCCGGGCTGCAAAAAGGCATAGTCCTGTACCTTTATTGACGCAACGCCCACGCCCACCAGATAAATATCCAGCATCACCCACTCTTTGAGCTTATCCAGCATCAGCAGCACCGGGCGAAGGTTCATGCCGAGAATATTGCCAAACCAAAGATAGGCAATGGCGGCAACCAGCACCAGCGGCGCGCCAACGGTGCAGAACAGCACCATGGCAGCGGTGATGGGATCGCCCTGACGGGTCATCTGCCAGATACCCTGCAGCACGTTGGCGTCAATACGCACGCCAAGCAGGTAGAGTTTCAGCAGCGGTTCGCTCCAGGCGAAGGGCATCAGCAGCAGCATGGTGACGGCCATGGCGGCGAGGCGGGTTAGCGACCAGTCGCGACCATCACGAATTTTGGCGTCGCAGCGGGGACAAAAGGCACTTTGGTGCGATTTCATCTTCGGCAACATAAAAAGCGTATCGCACTGGGGGCAACGCTGATAATGTGCACGTGGCAAAGCTTCGCTTACCGTATGGACAGTTATCTTTCTTGTCGGCGTAATTTTGGTTGTTTTTAAGGCCATCAGCAGCGCACAAATAAGTATTGTTGAAAGTTATAATAACTCATGAACGGATTCATCTTGAGCATGAGCGCATTTAATGCTTATTTTAATAGGCTATGCGGTAAATTTGTAAGACAACTAAGTGATTGAATAATGAACAAAACAGAATTCTACGCGGATCTGAACCGCGATTTTAAGGCATTGATGGCGGGTGAGACCAGCTTCTTAGCCACTCTGGCAAATACTAGCGCATTGCTGTTTGAACGTCTCTCTGACGTGAACTGGGCTGGCTTTTACCTTCTGGAAGGTGAAACGCTGGTGCTTGGCCCGTTCCAGGGCAAACTGGCCTGCGTGCGTATTCCGGTAGGGCGCGGCGTATGCGGTACGGCGGTGGCCGAGAACCAGGTCCAGCGAGTGGAAGACGTTCATGCGTTTGACGGGCACATTGCCTGTGATGCTGCCAGTAACTCTGAAATCGTTCTGCCGCTGGTGGTCAAAAATCAGATTATTGGCGTTCTGGATATCGACAGTACGGTCTTCAGTCGCTTTACAACCGAGGACGAACAGGGGCTGCGCGAGCTGGTGGCGAATCTGGAAAACGTACTCGCTGCAACCGATTATCAAAAATTCTTTGCGAGCGTCGCAGGATAATCAACGGATAACGTAGCATTTACTGATAGCGTCATTATAATGACGCCTGTTCATGCCTGCGCTTGTTGGCAACGTCCGTTGTAATCAGGAAATTTCATGGAAAATCAACCTAAGTTGAATAGCAGTAAAGAAGTTATCGCATTTCTGGCCGAGCGTTTCCCGCAGTGCTTCAGCGCGGAAGGTGAAGCTCGTCCCCTGAAAGTCGGTATTTTTCAGGATCTGGTGGCACGTGTTGAGGGGGAAATGAACCTCAGCAAAACTCAGCTGCGTTCCGCCTTACGTCTTTATACTTCGAGCTGGCGTTACCTGTACGGTATCAAAGCTGGCGCGACCCGCGTGGATCTCGACGGCAACCCGTGTGGTGAGCTGGACGAGCAGCACGTTGAGCACGCGCGCAAGCAGCTTGAAGAAGCCAAAGCACGCGTTCAGGCACAACGTGCAGAACAGCAGGCGAAAAAACGCGAAGCCGCAGCGGCAAACGGCCAGGAAGAAGCGCCTCGTCGTGAGCGTAAACCACGCCCTGCGCCGCGCCGTCACGATAATAACGATCGCAAACCGCGTGCAGACAAACCAGCAGCAAAAGCCCCGCGTGCCCCTCGTGAAGAGCCGCGCCATACGCCGGTTTCTGACATTAACGCTCTGAGCGTAGGTCAGGCGCTGAAGGTAAAAGCGGGTAACAATGCTATGGACGCCACCGTACTGGAAATCACCAAAGATGGCGTTCGTGTACAGCTGACTTCTGGTATGTCAATGATTGTACGCGCAGAACACTTGTTGTTCTGAAACGGAGGCCAAGCCTGGCATGAACACTTTTTTTAAGCTCACCGCGCTGGCGGGCCTGTTTGCTATAACAGGTCACGCTTTTGCAGTGGACGATATCACGCGTGTTGATCAAATTCCGGTACTCAAGGAAGAGACGCAGCACGCGACGGTGAGCGAGCGCGTGACCTCACGTTTTACCCGCTCGCACTATCGTCAGTTCGATCTCGATCAGGCCTTTTCGGCCAAAATCTTTGACCGCTATCTGAACTTGCTGGATTACAGCCATAACGTTTTGCTCGCCAGCGATGTCGAGCAGTTCGCTAAGCGCAAATCCGAGGTGGGTGACGAGTTGCGTTCAGGCAAGCTGGATCTGTTTTACGATCTCTACAACCTGTCGCAAAAGCGCCGTTTTGAACGCTATCAGTACGCGCTGAAAGTGCTGGAACGTCCGATGGACTTCACCGGTACCGACACCTTTAATCTGGATCGCAGTAAAGCACCCTGGCCGAAAGATGAAGCCGAGTTGAATGCGCTGTGGGACGGTAAAGTTAAATACGACGAACTGAGCCTGAAGCTGACCGGCAAAGACGAAAAAGAGATCCGTGACACGCTGACGCGTCGTTACAAATTCGCCATTCGTCGTCTGGCCCAGACCAACAGTGAGGATGTCTTCTCGCTGGCCATGACCGCCTTTGCTCACGAAATCGATCCGCATACCAACTATCTCTCTCCACGCAACACTGAACAGTTCAATACCGAGATGAGCCTGTCTCTGGAAGGTATCGGCGCGGTGCTGCAGATGGACGATGATTACACGGTGATCAATTCGATGGTCGCGGGTGGCCCGGCATCCAAAAGCAAAGCGATTAGCGTAGGCGATCGCATTGTGGGTGTAGGACAAACCGGCCAGAACATGGTCGACGTGATCGGCTGGCGTCTCGATGACGTGGTTGCGCTGATCAAAGGTCCGAAAGGCAGCAAGGTTCGTCTGGAAGTTCTGCCTGCCGGTAAAGGCACCAAAACCCGTATCGTTACCCTGACCCGTGAGCGTATCCGTCTGGAAGACCGCGCGGTGAAAATGTCGGTGAAAACCGTGGGTAAAGAGAAGGTAGGTGTCCTGGATATTCCTGGCTTCTACGTAGGGCTGACTGACGATGTGAAAGTTCAGCTGCAGAAGCTTGAAAAGCAGAACGTCAGCAGCATTATCATCGACCTGCGCAGTAACGGCGGCGGTGCGCTGACGGAAGCAGTTTCACTCTCTGGTCTGTTCATTCCATCTGGTCCTGTGGTTCAGGTGCGCGATAACAACGGTAAAGTGCGTGAAGATGCCGACAACGACGGTGTGGTCTACTACAAAGGCCCTCTGGTGGTCCTGGTTGACCGCTTCAGTGCTTCCGCGTCTGAAATCTTTGCCGCTGCAATGCAGGACTATGGCCGCGCGCTGATCGTCGGTGAGCCAACCTTCGGTAAAGGCACCGTTCAGCAGTATCGCTCTCTGAATCGTATTTACGATCAAATGCTGCGTCCGGAATGGCCTGCACTGGGCTCGGTTCAGTACACCATTCAGAAGTTCTACCGCGTGAACGGCGGCAGTACGCAGCGTAAGGGCGTAACGCCGGACATCATGATGCCGACAGGCACGGAAGAGACGGAAACCGGCGAGAAGTTTGAAGATAACGCGTTGCCGTGGGACAGCATCAACGCCGCGACCTACGTGAAAGCGGGTGATATGACGCAATTTGGCCCTGAACTGCTGAAAGCGCATAACGACCGCATCGCGAAAGATCCGGAGTTCCAGTACATCATGAAGGACATTGCACGGTTCAATGCCCTGAAAGATAAGCGGAATATCGTTTCTCTGAACTACGCACAGCGTGAGAAAGAGAACAACGAAGACGATGCAACCCGCCTGGCGCGTATCAACGATCGCTTCAAGCGTGAAGGTAAGCCTCTGCTCAAGAAACTGGACGATCTGCCAAAAGATTACCAGGAGCCTGATCCGTATCTGGACGAGACGGTGCATATCGCTCTCGACCTGGCGAATCAGGAAAAAGAGAAACCTGCCGTACAGCCCGCTCCGGCAAAATAATCTCCCAACAGGCACAAGAAATTGTGCCTGTTTCTTTTTGTTCTTCTTCCTTCCGTCAGCCAGATTTCCAATTGTGTAAAGTTGTGTCTTTCTGGTGACTTACGCCCGCCGGATGCTTGAAAATAGCCGCAATACCCATACGATGTGGGTAATCGCATAGTGCGTTTTGTTAAACTGAGGTAAAAAGAAAATTATGATGCGAATCGCGCTCTTCCTGCTCACCAACCTGGCGGTCATGGTGGTTTTCGGGCTCGTGCTAAGCCTGACGGGAATTCAGTCGAGCAGCGTTCAGGGTCTGTTGATTATGGCGCTGCTGTTTGGTTTTGGTGGCTCGTTCATCTCCCTGCTGATGTCGAAGTGGATGGCGCTGAAATCGGTGGGTGGTGAGGTTATTGAACAGCCGCGTAACGATATGGAACAGTGGCTGATGAACACGGTGGCTCAGCAATCCCGCCAGGCCGGGATCGCCATGCCGCAGGTGGCGATTTACCATGCCCCGGACATCAACGCTTTCGCTACTGGCGCTCGTCGCGATGCGTCACTGGTTGCCGTCAGCACCGGATTGCTGCAGAACATGAGCCGTGACGAAGCCGAAGCGGTTATTGCCCACGAAATCAGCCATATCGCCAACGGTGACATGGTGACCATGACCCTGATTCAGGGCGTAGTGAACACCTTCGTGATCTTCATCTCCCGTATTCTGGCGCAGATTGCGGCAGGCTTTATGGGCGGCAACCGCGACGAAGGTGAAGAGAGCAACGGCAACCCGCTGATCTACTTCGCCGTTTCGATGGTTCTGGAACTGGTATTCGGTATTCTGGCCAGCATCATCACCATGTGGTTCTCCCGCCACCGTGAATTCCACGCGGATGCCGGCTCGGCGAAACTGGTTGGTCGTGAGAAGATGATTGCCGCGCTGCAGCGTCTGAAAACCAGCTACGAGCCGCAGGAAGCGAACAGCATGATGGCCTTCTGCATTAACGGTAAATCCAAATCGCTGAGCGAGCTGTTTATGTCTCACCCGCCGCTGGATAAACGTATCGAAGCGCTGCGCAGTGGGGAATACCTGAAGTAACGCAAAGAACCTTAGTAAGCCGGGCAGGAGAACACTCCGCCCGGCTTTTTTTATGCCTGAACCCTGGGCTGGGTCACGCGCAGGCCGCTGACGACAGCCGCGAGGGAGGCAAGAGCACCCGCGGTGAGAAGCGCAAAATGGTTGCCGTTTTGTCCGGCGAGGTTAAACATCAGGGCAACCAGCGCCGCGCCGCTGCTTTGTCCCAGAAGGCGCGCGGTCCCCAGCATGCCGCTGGCACCTCCGCTGCGATGACGCGGCGCGGAGGTGATAATGGTGTGGTTGTTAGGGGACTGGAACAGGCCAAACCCTGCGCCGCACAGAATCATACGCCAGATGATGTCCAGATCGGTTGGCGATGACGGTAGCAGAGCCAGCGCGAATAGGCCTGTCGCCATTACCGCCAGCCCCAGCGCTCCCAATAAACCGGCATGGACGCGTTCAATCAGATAACCTGCCAGCGGTGCCATTACCATTGTCGCCAGCGGCCAGGGAGTTAACAGCAGGCCGGTCTCCACTTCTGAACGGCCTACGACGCTCTGCAGAAAGAAGGGCAGAGAAACCAGAGCCAGCATCTGGGCGCAGAACGAGCAGACTGACGTGCAAATGGAGAGGGAAAAGAGGGGAATACGCAGCAGATCGACCGGCAGTAAAGGCACCGGGAGAGTGAGCTGGCGGCGAACAAAGAAAAAGCCGATCGCCAGAAGGGCGATGAGCTCCGCGCCGGTAAGCATCAGAGACTGTCCCTGCGCAAAGCCGCTCAGGGCTGTAATCAGCAGGCCAAAAGTCAGAGCATTCATCACTGCACTCGCCACATCGAAGCGCGGCATGGTGCTTTTGGGACCGTTAGCGGGGAGAAAGCGCAGGGCGAAGAATATCGCGACGATACCCAGCGGCACGTTAATGGCGAACAGCCATTGCCATGACGCAACGGAAAGGATCGCCGCCGCAATGGTTGGTCCGGCGGCGGAAGAGACGGCGACAATAAACGAGTTTATCCCCATGCCGCGCCCCAGATGACGCTGAGGATAAATTAAGCGGATCAACGCCGTGTTTACGCTCATGAGCGCCGCGCCGCCAAAACCCTGCGCAATACGGGCAAGCGTCAGGGTATGCAGTGAATCTGAAAGTGCGCATAGCAAGGACGTGAAGGTGAAAACCACCAGACCGCACTGATACACCCGACGGTAACCGAACATGTCGCCCAGGAAAGAGAACGAGAGCAGGGAAACCACAATCGCAATCTGATAGGCGTTAACAATCCATATCGAACTGGCGGGAGAGGCGTGCAGATCGCTGGCGATGGTTGGCAGAGCAACGTTCGCGATTGCGCCGTCAAGGACGGCCATTGAGATACCGATAATGATGGTCGCTATAGCGCCATACCGCTGGGGTAACGGCAGGCCATCGGAAAGGGTCTTTTCCATTAGGATTTAAAAAGCTCAGCGTGAAATTATTCTCATGGTAACTATTTTAGCATTGTTACAGCCGGGATATGTCGCAGATTTGTAACGAAGTAAACGCGGATTGATTGCAGGTGACATGACGGGAACTTATAATAAAAACCGGTTCTGATTTTTATAAAACACTCTCTATGAGGTGGTAAATGGCTATTGCGGATTTGGATAAACAGCCAGATTCTGTTTCTTCCGTGCTGAAGGTGTTTGGCATCTTACAGGCGCTGGGAGAAGAGCGTGAAATAGGTATTACAGAGTTGTCGCAGCGCGTGATGATGTCAAAAAGCACCGTTTATCGCTTTCTGCAAACCATGAAGTCGCTGGGCTACGTTGCCCAGGAAGGCGAATCTGAAAAATACTCTCTGACGCTGAAGCTGTTTGAGCTGGGTGCCCGCGCGCTACAAAATGTTGACCTGATCCGCAGCGCCGATATTCAGATGCGTGAAATCTCTCGCCTGACCAAAGAGACCATCCATCTCGGCGCGCTGGATGAAGACAGCATTGTTTACATCCATAAAATCGACTCCATGTACAATCTGCGCATGTATTCGCGCATTGGTCGTCGCAACCCCCTCTACAGTACCGCCATTGGTAAGGTTCTGCTGGCGTGGCGCGATCGTGAGGAAGTGAAGCAGATCCTCGAAGGCGTGGAATACAAGCAAAGTACTGCGCGAACCATTACCAGCACGGACGCGCTGCTGACGGTGCTCGATCGCGTACGCGAGCAGGGGTATGGCGAAGATAACGAAGAGCAGGAAGAGGGGCTGCGCTGTATCGGCGTTCCGGTGTTTGACCGCTTTGGCGTAGTGATCGCGGGCTTAAGTATCTCCTTCCCAACCTTACGCTTCTCCGAAGAGCGTCTGCATGAGTATGTGGCTATTCTGCACACTGCCGCACGCAAGATTTCTGAACAGATGGGTTATCACGACTACCCGTTCTAATCTTTATTCGCATAAAAAAACGCCGCATCTGTTGCGGCGTTTTTTGTCAGTCATTTGCCCGGCTGTTTAGCCATTATCAATCACGACGGATGTTTTACGCAGTACGGGACAGTTCGTTAAACCAATGAACCCGCTGTCAGAATGCAGATACTGCGCAGTGCTCAGTCCTTGTGCTGTTACATACTTACACTGAATGCCTAAGCCGGCAGCATTTTCGGTGCTTCCCACAAGCACGCCATAACCCGTTAGCAGAAGGCCAATCCAGACGATGGCCAGTGCAATAATTGTTCGAATGATTAAGCGCATCATTACCTCTTTTATCGTTGTTATCATAATGCTAGCGTAAACGGTTTACGCGACGAAACAAGTGCAGGAATCTGAAAAAAGCGCGATGGAGGCACAGTTAGTCCTTGTTTAAGATAAGCGTGATAACCTCGTTACATCAGGTCATTAGACGGAGTGTGGAGTGAAAAAAATACGCTGGGTAATTCTGATTATCGTGCTGATAGCGTGCGTGGTGTTATGGACGCAGACGATCAATGTGATGTGCGATCAGGATGTACAGTTTTTTAGCGGCGTCTGCGCAATCAATAAATTTATTCCGTGGTAACACGCATTTTTTCTCAAGGTGATTTCCTTCCTTCGCGCCAGTGGTAAAATAGACGTTTTTATTGAGGTGGTGAAATGGGTGAGTTACTGAATTCAGGGTTGCTGAATATGGCATCCCTGATGATTTCTATGGTTGTTCTGCTTGTGGGGCTGGTCATTTGGTTTTTCGTGAACCGCGCCAGTTCCCGTACTAACGAGCAGATCGAACTGCTGGAAGCGCTGCTCGATCAGCAAAAACGTCAGAATGCGCTGCTGCGCCGTCTGTGTGAGGCTAACGAACCGGAAGAGAAAGACGCGCCGAAAGACCCGGTCGCTGAAGATAACAAAGACGAAGACGACTTTATCCGCCTGGTGGCTGAGCGTTAATCTTTTTGTCTGGGAGGTGGCTGTGGTCTGGAAAAATCCCTGGTATGACCCCTCCCTGAAACATCACACCCCGAACGGTTTTCGTAATACCGCTCCTGTCGGACATCAACCCGGCGATCTTGACCGCTGGCGTAAAGCGCGTAAAGAGGCGGGTTTACCGAAGCCGCCCGCGCTGGGTTATGAAGACTTTATCCACCGGTGGTGGCAACCGGTTGAGCTTACGCAACCTCATGAAGATGGGGTGTGGTGGCTCGGACACGCGAGCGTGTTGCTGCAGCTGGACGGCAATATCATCCTTACCGATCCGGTGTTTTCACGGCGCGCTTCTCCGCTCCCTTTCCTGGGACCACAGCGCAAAACGCCTCCCGCGCTGTCAGTCGATCAACTTCATCAGCTTGATGCGGTCGTCATTTCCCATAATCATTACGATCATCTTGATGATGCGACCATACGCCGTATCCTCAAACGCTTCCCCGACGTCAGTTTTTTTGTTCCGCTAGGCCTGGCCGACTGGTTTCGCCGTCGAGGAGCAAAACGCGTGGTTGAGCTCGACTGGTGGCATAGTTTCACCTGGCAGGGGATGACGCTGACCGCCGTACCGGCACAGCACTGGAGTATGCGCACGCCATGGAACCGCAATCGCTCACTATGGTGCGGCTGGGTTATGGAAGGGCGACATCATCGTTTCTGGTTCAGCGGTGATACGGGGTATTCGCCCGAGCTGCTGTTGATACCTGAACGCCTGGGCCATATTGATGCTGCTGCGTTACCGATTGGTGCCTATGCCCCGCGATGGTTCATGGCTGTCCATCATATGGATCCGCAATCTGCTGTGGCATTGTGGCAGCAGTTGGGTTGTCCTCTGGCGTTTCCCATTCACTGGGGCGTGTTTGAACTGGCAGATGAATCCCTGGATGAACCTGTGCGGGAGTTAACTGACGTGCTAGATAATTTAGCACCAGTTAATCATTCTTTCAGGATACTGAAAATTGGTGAATATTTATCCTTATAAACGAAGCGATAAAAGAGTGCATATATTCTGTATGTAAACGCGTGCAGGAATGTTTTATTTTTATCGAAACGTTTTGCTTGCCTTCTTTTGATGCAGGGTCATAAAAATTTCATTATTTTAGTGCATAACGCTGTTTATTAACTGGTGCATTTTAATACAGTTGGAGGCGGGTTATTAACGGTGTTTTTTCTCTGAAACAATTTGGTCGCGTTACAATGATTTAAGCATAAGTTTTCACAAATTGTTCTAACTCAATCAAGAAGTAAGATTTCTTTTCCCGGTTGCTGGACGCTTCGTAATGAATGAGCTATGTTAAAAAAGTCTTAGATTACAGCGGTTGTGAAGGCAACGCTGGGTCTTTGTTACGCAGCAGAGCTGTCTGTACGTGATGCGCATAATTGTGCAAAACCTGACAGGCACTGTTCGAATTTGTGCGGCGGATCGAGACATGTTTAAAAATGGCTTGCCATATTAAACATAGTGTGTGATAACACGTTTTGGGTCAAACGAGGTACAGTTCTGTTTATGTGTGGCATTTTCAGTAAAGAAGTCCTGAGTAAACACGTTGTCGTTGAATACCGCTTCTCTGCCGAACCTTATATTAGTGCCTCATGCAGTAATGTCTCAGTTTTATCTCAGTTAATGCCTGCGGGCTAAGAAAACACTCTAAGGAATTTTGCAAAATGGCAAAGATTAAAGGTCAAGTTAAGTGGTTCAACGAGTCTAAAGGTTTTGGTTTCATTACTCCTGCTGACGGCAGCAAAGACGTGTTCGTACACTTCTCTGCAATCCAGGGTAACGGCTTCAAAACTCTGGCTGAAGGCCAGAACGTTGAGTTCGAAATTCAGGACGGCCAGAAAGGCCCAGCTGCAGTTAACGTAACTGCTATCTGATCGAACCGCTGCTGACTGAAGCGCTTAGCACTTCAATCTCAGACATAAAGCCTCGCACAACGCGGGGCTTTTTTATGTCCCTTATCTTTCAAAATATTACCATTCGCGGTCTTGTTAGTAACTTGTTGCAAAGCTGCGAGGTTAGTAGCACTGTTTCACCACCCTAAACCCATCTTTTCCCGTTAAATCAGGGCGTTGTTTAACAGTCCTGGGGTACAGGTGAAGAATAAATTAATAACGGCCGCCGGAAATTTCATGCCGGCACGTTTTGTGCTGCTCTGTTTAGCTATTTTTTGTAGTCTGGCTTTTTTGCTGGGCCGCGTTGCCTGGCTGCAAATCATCAAGCCTGACAATCTGGTGAAGCAGGAAGATATGCGCTCCCTCCGCCAGCTGGCGATTGATGCGCCGCGGGGTATGATAATGGATCGCGAAGGTCGCCCCCTGGCGGTGAGCGTGCCTGTCCGGGCCGTGTGGGCCGATCCTAAAACGGTGCTGGCAAAAGGGGGCGTTGGCGTTGACGAACGCTGGCAGGCGTTGGCAAACGCGCTGCATCTCTCCCTGGGCACACTCTCGGCGCGAATCAACGCCAACCCGCAGGGCCGTTTTATTTATCTTGCCCGTCAGGTCGATCCTGCACAGGCAAAGTGGATCGATAAGCTCAATCTACCCGGCATCAATTTACGCGATGAGTCCCGCCGTTTTTATCCTGCCGGCCATGTGGCAGCGAACCTGATTGGCTTCACCAATATTGACGGGCAGGGCATTGAAGGCGTGGAAAAAAGCTTCAACGCGCAGCTGACCGGCAAGGCGGGTGTGCGGCAGGTAAGGGAAGACCGCTACGGACGCGTGATTGAAAACCTGACGGAAGTGGCACCCGCACCGGCGCATAACATCCAGTTAAGTATCGACGAGCGTCTGCAAACCATTACCGAAGATGCGCTCGATAATGCCGTGGCCTGGAACAAGGCCGAGTCTGGGGCATCGGTGTTAATTAATATCCCAACCGGGGAAATCCTCGCCATGGCGAGCTATCCGGACTTCAACCCTAATAATCGGGAAGGCGCGACGATAAACGATTTTCGCAACCGCGCGATCAGCGATACGTTCGAACCCGGTTCGACCGTCAAGCCGCTGGTGCTGATGACGGCCCTGCAGCAGGGGCTGGTCCAGCCGGACAGCGTGATTGATACTCGCCCGTATACCCTTGATGGGCATCGTATCCGCGATGTGGGTTACTACCCTGAACTGACAATGACCGGGATCTTGCAAAAATCGAGCGACACCGGCGTTTCCCGACTCTCCCTGGCAATGCCTGTCCAGCATCTTATTGATACCTATCGAAACTTTGGCTTTGGCACCAATACGGGGCTTGGCTTAACGGGTGAGAGCGCGGGGCTGTTGCCCCAGCGTAAATACTGGGGCCAGCTCGACCGCGCGACCTTTGCCTTCGGCTACGGGCTGATGGTGACCCCGCTCCAGCTGGCGCACGTCTACGCCACCATTGGCGGCTTCGGGCTTGAGCGACCTCTCTCAATTACGCGTATCGATCCACCCGTTATCGGGCACCGTGTTATGCCGGAAGAGATTGCGCACGAGGTGGAGCACATGATGGAGAGCGTTGCGCTGCCCGGCGGCGGTGGGGTTAAGGCCGCCGTTCGTGATTACCGGGTGGCGGTGAAAACCGGTACGGCGAAGAAAATTGACGACAGCGGGAAGTACGTCGATAAATACGTCGCCTATACTGCCGGCGTTGCGCCTGCCAGCGATCCGCGCTTTGCCCTGGTGGTGGTCATTAACGATCCGCAAAATGGCGCCTACTACGGTGGTGCCGTTTCCGCGCCTGTCTTCAGCGAGATTATGGGCAACGTGCTGCGCCTGGAGAATGTGAAGCCTGACGGGTTACCGGCGGGTTCCGATCACCTTATCGTTATGCGTTAACCGGGCGTTTATAACCAGGGCGAATAGCGGTACACTTCGCCCTTTGATTATGCTCCGGAGTCACCATGTCCTTCAGTTGTCCCCTTTGCCACGCCCCCCTGACGCACTCAGATAAAAGTTATACCTGTCCGCAGGGGCACCAGTTTGATATGGCAAAAGAAGGCTACGTGAATCTTCTGCCGGTGCAGCATAAGCGTTCCCGCGATCCCGGCGACAGTGCAGAGATGATGCAGGCGCGCCGCGCGTTTCTTGATGCCGGGCACTATCTGCCGCTGCGGGAGACCGTCGCGCAGATGCTAAATGACATTCTGCCGGGTTCAGCCACCGCCATGCTCGATATCGGCTGCGGGGAAGGTTACTACACCGCACGGTTTGCCGAGGTTGCCGGTGAGAAGGGCGCGTTGACGTTCGGTCTGGACGTGTCGAAAGTGGCCATTCGCGCGGCGGCAAAGCGTTACGCGGACGTGACGTTCTGCGTGGCATCCAGCCACCGGCTGCCATTTGACGATGCCAGTATGGACGCTGTTATCCGCATTTACGCGCCCTGCAAGGCGGAAGAGCTGGCTCGCGTGGTGAAACCGGGCGGGTGGGTCGTCACCGTGACGCCGGGCCCGCGTCATCTTATGGAGCTGAAAGGGCTGATCTACGACGAAGTGCGTCTGCACGCCCCTCATTCTGAACAGCTGGCCGGTTTTAGCCTGAAGCAGGAGCAAAGCGTGGCGTATGAAATGACGCTGAAAGGGGAAGAGGCCACCGCGCTGCTGCAGATGACGCCGTTCGCTTGGCGGGCAAAACCGGAAGTATGGGAAGCGTTAGCGGCACATTCAACATTTTGCTGCCAGACGGATTTCAGTATCCACGCCTGGCAGCGCGAAGATTAACCGGCGAAGTGCGCCCAGAGGATCTGGGCACCAATGCCAATCAACACAATTCCCCCCAGGATCTCGGCGCGTTTACCCAGCAGCGGGCCGATAAACCGTCCGACCATCATGCCCAGCGTGGACATAATCAGCGTTGCGCAGCCGATGGCCAGCGCGGTGGCGATAATATTGACCTGCAGGAATGCCAGACCGACACCGACGGCCATCGCATCAAGGCTGGTGGCTATCGCCGTGGTGACCAGCAGCCAGAACCCGTGGCGATGCTGCGGCTCTTCGTCTTCATCATCACCGCCGCGAAAACCTTCAATCACCATTCGGCCACCGAGAAATACCAGCAGTACAAACGCAATCCAGTGGTTCCATTCCAGCACGAACTGGCTGGCGAGCATGCCAAGACCCCATCCGATAAGCGGCGTCAGCGTTTCGATAGCACCGAAAATCAGGCCAGTACGCAGGGCTTCTGAGAATTTAGGTTTATGGAGCGTGGCGCCTTTTCCGATGGAAGCAGCAAACGCGTCCATGGACATGCCAAAAGCGAGGAGGATCGTAGCGGAGATATTCATAACAGCGTCCAGACCGGGGATATCCATATGACACATCACTGCCCCCAGTAAACAGCAGTTGATGTATCTATGGTCTCGCCTGATCGCGCCGCACTTAAGATGTGCTGTCAGCGATCCGTACGCGCCACGTTTTTCAACGAGCATGTTGACACGTACATTTCCTGCGAGCAGGAAATCGGCTACTCCCCAACGACGGGCGCAACCTTAACATATTTTGAGAATATAAAACAACAATGGAGAGGCATTATTTAAAACGCTTATTGATAACGATTTTCATTTGTCTTTATGCGTGAAGATATCGTTAACAAATAGAGATCAAATTAACGAAGAAGATATAGCTTTGGCTATATTTCATGCGCAAGATAAACGCATTATATAGCCATTGCTATATATCTAACTTATTGATTTTCAACGAGTAACTTGTATATCTTTTCCAGGTCATCAATATTCTTCACCCGAATAAGCAGGCGGCGTTGTTCTAATTGCATCACCAGCACACCGTCTTCAGATAAATTCATCTCTTTAATGCGGTTATATTCTATCCACACATTGGCGAAGAAAAATCCGCGGGATTTAAAAATGATTTTCGGCGTGCGGATCCAGAAAAGATAAACAGCCATTAATGCCAGCGCACATAATAACCATGTGGTTAATATTGCACCATGTCCGGTGACGTTATTGTAAATAAGAATAGCGATGAGACCCGCGAAGATAAACGCATCCACGCGCCCGCGTCGCAGAAGGGGAAGGGAGAGCAGCGTCTCGCCGTGACGGCGGGGCATGATGAACTCGTCATAGATCGCGTAAGCCAGAAGGGCAGCAATAAATAAAACCAGTACGATGTCCGTGACAGTCATTCATCCTCCAGATAAAAAAAACCGGGGGCAAGCCCCCGGCCTATAGCATTGAAACTTACAGACCCAGCAGGCCGACAGCGTAGCCCGCGATACCGATGACGAAGAAGCCAACGATAATCCACAGCGGGTTCACTTTCTTACGCAACAGCCACATGCAGGCGAAGGTCAACAGCAGCGGTACCAGGCCAGGCATCAGCTGGTCCAGAATCGTCTGCACGGTGGTGACGCGCGTCTGACCATCCTGCCCGGTGATGGTCGATACCACCAGCGGGATGTTTACGTGCGTCCACTTGTTAACCAGCGCCCCCATGACAAACAGGCCGAGGATTGACGCCCCCTCAGTCAGTTTCTGCAGGAAGCCGCCGCCCATGTCCTTAACGATATCCACCCCTTTACGGTAGCCGTAGGCCACACCGTAATAACGGGTCAGCAGACGCACGGCGTTGAACAGGATGAAGAACAGCAGCGGGCCAAGCAGGCTGCCGCTCATCGCGATACCGGCACCCAGTGCCGCAAAGACCGGACGCACGGTACCCCAGAAGATAGGGTCACCGACACCGGCCAGCGGACCCATCAGGCCGACTTTGATACCGTTGATAGCACCATCGTCAATCTCTGCGCCGTTCGCACGCTGTTCTTCCATCGCCAGCGTTACGCCCAGTACGGGGGCCGCAACGTAAGGATGGGTGTTAAAGAATTCCAGGTGACGCTTGATCGCCTGACGGCGCGCTTCGTTGTTTTCCGGGTACAGGCGTTTGATCGCCGGTACCATGGAGAAGCAGAAGCCCAGCGCCTGCATACGTTCGAAGTTCCATGAACCCTGAAACAGGTTAGAACGGATGAACACGCCACGAATATCACCCGGAGTGAGTTTTTTCTCGGTGGTAGTTTTTGTCATATCAACCATTTCGCTCACCTGTTAGTCCAGTTCGTTATCGAGATCGTTGTTACCAGCAGCCTGCGCTGGGGCACCCGCGACGCGGTTGTATTTCGGGCTGAGCTGGATGTAGAGAATCGCCATCACCGCACCAATCACGCCCAGTGCAACCAGGTTGAAGTTGGTGAAGGCTGCGGTCACGAAGCCGAGGTAGAAGAACGGCATCAGGTAGCCTGCGCGCATCATGTTTATGACCATCGCATAACCGACAACCACGATCATACCGCCCGCGATGTTCAGACCGCCGGTGACCACTTCTGGAATGGCGTTCAGCATGCTCTGGACTTCACTGGTACCGACAGAGATCGCCACGATTACCGCCGGGATCGCGATACGCATCGCCTGCAGGAACAGGGACGAAACGTGGATCCACGACAGGGCCGTGAGGTTACCGTTTTCGGCCGCCTTATCCGCCGCGTGCTGGAAGGCAACGGTGATAGTACGAACGATGATGGTCAGAACCTGGCCTGCTGCTGCCAGCGGGATCGCCAGGGCGATACCGGCACCAATACTCTGGTGACCAGCAATAACCAGAACGGTTGAAATGATAGAGGCCAGCGCGGCATCGGGCGCAACCGCCGCGCCGATGTTCATCCAGCCCAGGGCGATCATTTCCAGGGTACCACCGATGATGATACCGGTTTTCATGTCACCCAGAACGGCCCCAATCAGCGTACAGGCCACCAGAGGGCGGTGGAACTGAAATTCATCAAGTACGGATTCCATACCCGCAATACATGCGACGACGAACACCAGCACAATCTGAAGAGTGGTAATCTCCATTGCACTTCTCCTATTACATAAGCTTTATATGAGAACCGGCGCGGGCTTATTTCCCAACTTTGCCGATCAAATCCATCATTTTCAGTTTTTGATCCGTGGAAACCTTACGGGCTTCCAGTTCAATACCGCGCGCATTCAGCTTGTTGAATGCCTCGATATCTTTCGCATCGACTGAAATGGCGTTGTTGACCTGCGTTTTGCCCTGACGGAATGCCATACCACCAATGTTCACGGAGGTGATTTTCACGCCGCCTTCAACAATGCGCTCAACGTCTGTCGGGTTAGTGAACAGGAGCATTACGCGTTCACCCGCGTATTTCGGGTTGTTGTAAACGCGGATCATCTTGGCGACATCCACGACGTGCGCGGTAACGCCAGGAGGAGCAACCTGAGTCAGGAGGGTTTTACGTACGGTATCGGCGGCAACTTCGTCGCTGACCACGATAATGCGTCGAACGTTGGTCTCTTTGGTCCAGCGCGTTGCAACCTGGCCGTGGATTAAGCGGTCATCAATACGCGCAAGGCCGATAACCATGTAATCGTTCGGGCCCATCGGTTTTGCCGGTGCCGTCGTTTTTGGTGCCGCTGCAGGCGCAGGAGCGGTTTTTTCAACCGGCTGCGCTTTCAGGGCTTTTACCCCTTCGCGACCGGTTTCAACGGCCAGTGCCACCAGCTCGTCGAACGACGGATTGTCGTCGCGCGCCATGAAGGTTTCCACCAGCATGGGAATATTCACCCCGGCGACAACTTCATAGTGCTCTTTATCGACGACAATGCGGCTGGCGGCATTGAACGGGCTGCCGCCCCATGTATCAACGAGAAACAGCACGCCTTTGCTGGTATCCAGCTTCGCGAGTTGAGCGTTGTACTTCTCTATCAGCGTCTCGGCATTTTCACCGGGAACGAAATCGATCCAGCCGACGTTTTCCTGCTCGCCCAACAGCATCTCTGCCGTTTTGAGTAGCTGCTCAGCAGCCCAACCATGTGTGCCTATGACAATAGCAATGGTCACTTGCTACCTCCTTTTATTATCATTAATACGCCTGCCAGGCAGTCGTACTGAGAATCGTATTGGCGAACCGAAT
The DNA here is from genome assembly GCF_041320715.1 of Enterobacter sp. KB-221C9. Taxonomy (NCBI): domain Bacteria; kingdom Pseudomonadati; phylum Pseudomonadota; class Gammaproteobacteria; order Enterobacterales; family Enterobacteriaceae; genus Enterobacter; species Enterobacter sp. KB-221C9. The sequence continues at coordinate 37,656 of NZ_JBGIWG010000009.1, read as the reverse complement.
CGATTCAGATAAGGGTTAGAGTTCAAAAAAACTAAGACTTCCGCGAATTATTTTAGATAGTGAAAAAATAATTTATGTGATGAAGATCCGTAATTTAGCCATGCGTTACAGATTTATCTGTAGAGTAAAGCCGCTGTGTTACAGAACTTTGCAAAGGAACGTAAATCTTTGCTAAAAACACATTGTCTCTGATATGTTTAGCCTCCGTTTAATTGTTCAGGAGTATAGGGCTACAGCCCACTATATGGACCGTCACCGACGTCAGTCATCTGCCAGGCCATTTCGCGCCTTATTCACCGGCGATCCTCGCCACGTACCGACTCTGTTTACCTCTGTTTTGCCCACGTTGAGTGGGGCACCGTTTCGTCATTCCTTTAGCAGGAGCTTGTCATGGAATTCTTAATGGACCCGTCAATCTGGGTGGGATTGCTCACGCTGGTGGTGCTGGAGATTGTTCTCGGCATTGATAACCTGGTGTTTATCGCTATCCTTGCGGACAAACTGCCGCCAAAACAGCGTGATAAAGCGCGTCTGATTGGTCTCTCGCTGGCACTGGTCATGCGACTGGGGCTGCTCTCCGTCATCTCCTGGATGGTCACGCTGACCAAACCGCTGTTCTCCGTCATGGATTACACCTTCTCCGGGCGTGATTTAATCATGCTGATCGGGGGGATATTCCTGCTTTTCAAAGCGACGACAGAGCTACATGAGCGGCTGGAAAACCGCCAGCACGATGACGGGCACGGTAAAGGCTATGCCAGCTTCTGGGTGGTAGTGCTGCAGATCGTGGTGCTTGATGCGGTCTTCTCGCTGGATGCGGTGATCACGGCGGTCGGCATGGTGAATCATCTGCCGGTAATGATGGCGGCTGTCGTTATTGCGATGGCAGTAATGCTGCTGGCCTCGAAGCCGCTGACGCGCTTCGTCAACCAGCATCCGACGGTGGTAGTCCTGTGTCTGAGCTTCCTGCTGATGATTGGCCTGAGCCTGGTGGCGGAAGGCTTTGGCTTCCATATTCCGAAAGGCTACCTGTACGCCGCGATTGGCTTCTCGATCCTGATCGAGCTTTTCAACCAGATTGCGCGCCGTAACTTTATTAAGCAGCAGTCGAATCAGCCGCTGCGCGCCCGTACCGCAGATGCCATTCTGCGCCTGATGGGCGGTCGTCGACAGGTGAACGTCCGGTCTGATTCCGAAAACCACAACCCGGTTCCGGTCCCTGAAGGGGCGTTTGTGGAACAAGAGCGCTACATGATCAACGGCGTGCTCTCCCTGGCCTCCCGTTCGCTGCGCGGCATCATGACGCCGCGCGGGGAAATCAGCTGGGTCGATGCTAACCTGAGCGTTGATGAAATTCGCCAGCAGCTGCTCTCTTCACCGCACAGCCTGTTCCCGGTGTGTCGCGGTGAGCTGGATGAGATCATCGGCGTCGTGCGGGCGAAAGAGATGCTGGTTGCCCTGGAAGAGGGCGTCAACGTAGAAGCCGTTGCCGCTGCGTCGCCTGCGATTGTCGTGCCGGAAACGCTGGATCCTATCAACCTGCTCGGGGTGCTGCGTCGCGCTCGCGGCAGCTTTGTTATCGTCACCAACGAGTTTGGCGTGGTGCAGGGGCTGGTTACGCCGCTGGACGTGCTGGAAGCGATTGCCGGTGAATTCCCGGATGCCGACGAAACGCCAGAAATTGTTGCCGACGGTGAAGGCTGGCTGGTTAAAGGTACCACCGACCTGCACGCGCTCTCGCACACGCTGGGTCTGGAAAACGTGATCAACGATGAAGAAGACATCGCGACCGTTGCCGGTCTGGTGATCGCCGTTAACGGGCAAATCCCGCGCGTCGGCGATGTGATCGAACTGGGGCCGCTGCACATTACGATCGTTGAAGCCAACGACTATCGCGTTGATATGGTTCGTATTGTTAAAGAACAATCAGCCCACGACGAAGATGAGTAAGCCGGCTTAGCGCAGCGGCATTAAGGGTACGATGTGCCCGTTATGATGCGCTGGCGGGGACGCGCTTCCCGCCAGCCACTTCGGAAAATCCCTTAGCGGCATGGGCCGCGCATAGAAAAAGCCCTGCAGGACAGGCACGCCATGGCGGCGTAAGTAACGCGCCTGCTCCTCTGTCTCGACCCCCTCAGCAACCAGTTCAATATTCAGCCGCTGGCCCAGCGCAATAATCATATCCGTCACCGTCGAGTTCACGGCGTCGGTGCCGATGGCGGTGGTAAACGACTGGTCAATTTTCAGCACGTCCGGGTGCAGCTTTTCAAGCCAGGAGAGGGAGCTGTTCCCGGTGCCAAAATCGTCGATGGCCAGCTTCACCCCTTTGCGATGCAGTTCGCGCACGATGCGATAATCCGCATCCAGCAGCGCATCCCGTTCCGTGAGTTCAATTACCAGCTGCTGGTGCGGGAAGGCGCTGAACCAGAGGCGGTTCAGGTCCTGTATCAATACCGCGTGTCGGAAATGGCTGGCGGCGACGTTGATACCGATGTGAAAACCGGCGTTGGCGGGGAAGTAGCCTATCTGGCGCACCGTTTCGGCGATGACATAGCGGGTCAGGGGGACAATCTGGTTATGTTCTTCTGCCAGAGGAATAAACACTTCCGGGGTGATCCAACCCTGACGGGGGTTATTCCAGCGCAGCAGGATCTCCACGCCGGTGCACGCCTCGGTACGGGCATTCACCAGCGGCTGGCAGAAAAGCTCAAATTCCCGCTCCGCAATCCCCATATCAATCTCCCACGTGAAGCTCATCCGGTTTGCGGTTGCCAGCCAGGCGAGATAGCCCAGCAGCAGGCTGAGCATCAGCCCCAGCGGCAGCTGGGCTGGGAGGCTTTTTAAGGCTAACTCTCCAGGGCCTGGACCGCTGACCGTAATGGTGAAAGGATTTCGGGTTGATGACTGCCGGAAAAGAGAGCCCTCCTCATCAAAGGTCAGGCTGTCGCTGACGCGTTGTCCATAGCGCAGAAAGCGATCGCCCACGGTCAGCGCCACGTCATTAATAAGCGGACGCTGGGGCTCGAGGATCATTTTGGCGATCAGATCGATATTGATGATCTCAATAACGCCAGCTTCACCGTCGTGAGAGACGGGATACCACTGGACCAATATCGGGCTATCTTTAAGCAGCCACTGGTCGGTCGATAAAATCAGCTTCGCCGTGCTGGCGGGGAGTTCTTTCAGGAAGTCGCGAACGGGGACGTTGCGGCTTCCGAAAATACTCGAGCAATACAGGATACCTTCGTTAATCAGGGCGATGGAGCGTACCGTCTGCAAAATGGCGGCCTGCTTTCGCAGCGCCAGGTGCGCCTGCGGGCAGGGCTGTCCCACCAGGGGCTGCAGCACGCTGCGGCGGTTCTCTAGAGACAGCAGAACGTTATCAAGGGCGCGAACGGTGTGGCTGGTAAAATCGAGGATCCGCTGTTGGTTAACATTGCGCTGTGAAATAAAGCGTATGCCTAACGTCAGGATGAGCGTGAGGAGCGCAACCGTGACGCAGACGATGACGCGTTTTCGGCGATAGTTTTTAATGATCGTTTGTGCAGTTTGCATGAACGGTCGCCTGATAAGCCACCAGCCACAAAAGCCGGACGCAACAGTGAAAGTGTAGTGGGGAAAGCAGAAGGAGACGAGGAAGAAGAGGGAAATTCGCCCATCCGTTGCAGATGGGCGAAAGGCAGTATTAGTCGCACTGCACCTTAATGGCCAGGCCACCGCGGGACGTTTCGCGGTATTTCGCGTTCATGTCTTTGCCCGTTTCGTACATGGTTTCAATCACCTTATCCAGCGAGACGCGAGGTTCGCTGGTACGGCGCATCGCCATACGTGAGGCGTTGATGGCTTTCACCGAGGCAATCGCGTTACGCTCGATGCACGGCACCTGAACCTGGCCCGCGACCGGGTCACAGGTCAGACCGAGGTTATGTTCCATACCGATTTCTGCCGCCACGCAAACCTGCTCAGGGCTTGCGCCCAGCAGCTCTGCCAGACCCGCCGCTGCCATGGAGCAGGCAACGCCGACTTCACCCTGACAGCCCACTTCAGCACCGGAGATGGAGGCGTTCATTTTGTACAGCGCACCGATGGCACCTGACGCCAGGAAATAGCGGATATAGATGTCCGGCGTCACGGGCTCAATAAAGTGATCGTAGTAGGCCAGCACTGCCGGAACGATACCGCAGGCACCGTTTGTTGGCGCCGTCACGACGCGGCCACCGGCGGCGTTCTCTTCGTTAACCGCCAGAGCAAACATATTCACCCAGTCGACCACGTTCATCGGGTCGTTGGAGAACTTGTCCGTGGTCACCAGCATACGGCGCAGGGCAGAAGCACGACGCGGTACGCGCAGTGGACCCGGCAGAACGCCTTCGGTGTTCATCCCGCGATCGATACAGGCGCGCATGGTTTGCCAGACGTTCGCAAAATAGTCTTCAATCTCTTTTTTGCTGTGCAGGGCCAGTTCGTTCTGCATCACCATACCGGACAGGGAAAGACCGGTCTCTTTGCAGTAGCCCAGCATCTCGGTAGCCGATTTGAACGGGTACGGTACGCTGACGTCGCCGACGCTGTCTTTGCCAAAATGCTCCTCATCCACGATGAAGCCACCGCCGATGGAGTAGTACGTTTTGCTGTAAATCTCTTTTTCACCGCTATAAGCGTGAATGGTCATGCCGTTTTCATGCAGCGGCAGGTTGTCGCTACGGAAACGCATGCCGTCATCCTGCGGGAAATCGACTTCCTGCTGGCCGTTTGCCAGCAGCAGGCGGCCGCGTGTTTCCACGTCGCGGATGAATGCCGGGATGGCATCAATATCAACGGTATCCGGCATATTGCCTGCCAGACCCATAATAATGGCGATATCGGTGTGGTGGCCTTTACCCGTTAATGACAGCGAGCCGTAAACATCCACGGCGACACGGGTAACGCTTTCCAGTAATCCTTTTTCGACCAGATCATCGACGAACTGTTTACCGGCCTTCATCGGGCCAACAGTATGGGAAGACGAAGGGCCAATTCCCACTTTGAACATGTCGAATATACTAATCACTTTCACACTCCTGACAGGGTTACCGGGGTTCCAGTAACGATGTTATAACTGCGCATAGTGTAAGAGGGAACACCAACCTCGGCTTAACTATTCACATGAATTAAACTAATGGTTAACGATGGGTTTTGCTAATATCGCGACGCAGATCGCAAACCTTGCAGAAGAGGGCGGAACGTAAAGTATAGTCAAGGCTTCAGGCCGATTTGCAACGCCAGCTCACGAATAATGCCCGCCGTCATGCCCCAGACAAAATAATGCTGATACCAGGACAACCAGACCCGATGGTCATGCCCGCGACGCTGAATATCCAACGGGTGATAACGACTCAGTCGGAGGGCTTCATCCAGCGGCATTTCAAACACCGCAGAGACTTCATCGACGCTGGCATGATACTGCAGGCCCGGCGGGATAATGCCCACCACCGGCGTGACCTGAAAACCGGTGACGCTGTCGACGGGCGGGAGCACGCCGATGACTTCCACAGCCTCCGGCGGAATGGCAACCTCTTCCTGCGCCTCCCGCAGCGCGGCGGCAATCAGCGAGGCGTCGGAGCTGTCTACGGCGCCCCCTGGAAAGGCGACCTGACCCGCGTGCTTGCGTAAATGGGGAGAACGCTGGGTGAGCAGCAGGCCAGGCTGCGCGCGTCGCACGACCGGTATCAGCACGGCCGCCTGTCGCTGATTCAGCGCCTCGCGGTTGACCTGCGGTCGTAATAGCTGAAAGCGAGATAAAAAGTCATCCAGCGTCAGGTTCTCTTTTTCCACCCGTGATTACTCCAGTTGTTTCAGGATACGGTTAACTTTATCAAAGGTTTCCTGATATTCCGCATCGACCTGGCTGTCGGCGACAATGCCGCCCCCGGCCGAACAGTAAAGATTTCCGTCGCAGGCGGTCAGCGTGCGAATGGTAATGCTGGTATCCAGCGTGCCGCACAGGCTGATGTAGCCAATGCTGCCGCACCAGGCGTTGCGGCGGTGCGGTTCCAGCTCATCAATGATCTCCATCGCCCGCACCTTTGGCGCGCCGGTGATGGAGCCTCCCGGGAACGCTGCGCGCAGAAGATCGCAGGCGGTGCTGGATGCTGGCAGCGTCGCGGTGATGGTACTGACCAGATGATGCACGGCCGGGAAAGGTTCGACGACAAACAGTTCCGGCACGCGCACGCTGCCCGGAACGGCCACCCGGCCAATGTCGTTACGCATCAGATCGACAATCATCAGGTTCTCTGCGCGGTCTTTCGGCGAGGCGGCCAGCTTTTCCGCCTGCTGGCGATCGGCGTCGGGATCGGCAAGACGCGGCAGGGTGCCTTTGATTGGACGGGTTTGAATCGTGCCCTCGGCCAGATGAATAAAGCGCTCGGGCGACAGGCTGAGTATGGCCCCCTGTTCCAGACGGACAAACGCGCTGAACGGCGCCTTATTGCTGGCATTCAGACGGGTAAACGCCTGCCACTCATCCCCCTGATAGGTCGCCTGGAAGCGCTGCGCAAGGTTGACCTGGTAGCAGTCACCGCTATGCAGATACGCCTGAACGCGCGAGAATTTTTCGGCATACTCCGCTGCGCTCATATTTGAGCGCCAGCCGGAGGTCAGCGTGAACGTCTGTACCGGTGCAGGCTGCTGCGCCTCAAGCCACGCCAGGCGCGCCTGCACGTCATGATGGCTCAGCAGGGAAACCGTTTTTTTCTGGTGATCAACAATTAACGCCCAGTCATACAGCCCCACGGCCATGTCTGGAAGGGAAATATCAGCCTGCGCATGCTCCGGCAGCGTTTCGAAACGACGACCCAGATCGTAACCAAACAGGCCCAGCGCGCCCCCCTGAAAAGGGAGGTCCGGGTTCGGCGTGGCAGATAAGCCCAGCGCGTTAATGGCTTGCTGAAGCTGCACCAGCGGATCGTCCGTTAACGACTGGTCTTCGGTTGTCAGCGTCTTGAGCGGATCGGCCACCAGAATATCGAAGCGGCTATAGGGATGGTCCGCATGTCCGGAATGCAGCAGCATCGCAAACGGAAGATGGCTCAGGCGGGCAAACCAGAATTCAGCGGCGTCTGCACGCCAGGGCAAGGTAATAACAGTGGGGAAGCGCATGTTCATGTGTGGCATACTACCGGGCAGCGTGAAATAATTAGCGCGAATAATTTAGCAGGAGTTGACGATGTTTGCAGGTTTACCTTCTCTTAGTCATGACCAACAGCAGAAAGCGGTTGAACGCATTCAGGAACTGATGTCCCAGGGGATGAGCAGCGGAGAGGCGATTACCGTTGTCGCTCAGGAGATTCGCGCCAGTCATACCGGCGAGCGGATTGTGGCGCGATTCGAAGATGAAGATGAAGACGAGTAACCGGGCTTAAACCGCCGCGATAATCTTGATCTCAACCTTATACTCCGGTTTCATCAGCGTGGCCTGTACGGTGCAGCGTACAGGCGCGTGACCCGCCACCACCCATGCATCCCAGGCTTTGTTCATCGCCGCGAAATCGTCTTTGTTTGCCAGGAAAATCGTCGCATCCAGAATGCGGGATTTGTCGCTGCCCTGTTTTTCCAGTACCGCATCAATCTGCGCCAGGGTGTTCGCCGTCTGCTCGAACGCATCCGCGTCCAGATTAGCCGGTACGCCGGTGTAGTAGAGCGTCTGGTTATGGATCACCACATCAGACCAGCGGGCTTCGGCATCAATGCGCACAATTGTCATAAACGTTTCCTCGTTATTTTTCGTCGTCAGGCGGAAAGACTGCCATATTGTTCTGCTGCCGTCACTATTTGGGGTGGCACATGAAAGGATGGGCTGACATAATCCCTGTGCAAAAATACAGTGAGAGAGCACCGTGGCAGACGATTTTTCCCCTGAAGGTCAATTAGCGCAGGCTATCCCCGGCTTCAAACCCCGTGAGCCTCAGCGTCAGATGGCGCACGCCGTGGCACGCGCCATCGATAAGGCTCAGCCGCTGGTGGTCGAAGCCGGAACCGGCACGGGTAAAACCTATGCTTACCTTGCTCCGGCGCTGCGCGCGAAAAAGAAGGTGATTATTTCCACCGGATCGAAGGCGCTGCAGGATCAGCTCTACAGCCGCGATTTGCCTACGGTGGCTAAAGCGCTGAAATACAAGGGGCGTCTCGCCTTGCTGAAGGGGCGCTCCAACTATCTCTGCCTGGAACGTCTTGAGCAGCAGGCGCTGGCGGGCGGCGACCTGCCGGTGCAAACCCTCAGCGACGTCATTGTCCTGCGCGCCTGGGCGAACCAAACCGAAGAGGGTGATATCAGCACCTGCGCGAGCGTGCCGGAAGACTCCCCGGCCTGGCCGCTGGTGACCAGCACCAACGACAACTGTCTCGGCAGCGACTGTCCGCTGTATAAAGACTGCTTTGTGGTGAAAGCGCGCAAAACGGCGATGGATGCCGATGTGGTGGTGGTCAACCACCATCTGTTCCTCGCGGATATGGTCGTCAAGGACAGCGGTTTCGGCGAGCTGATCCCGGAGGCGGACGTAATGATCTTCGACGAAGCCCACCAGCTTCCGGACATCGCTAGCCAGTATTTCGGCCAGTCGCTTTCCAGCCGCCAGCTGCAGGATCTGGCGAAAGATTTCACCATTGCTTACCGCACCGAACTCAAAGATACCCAGCAGCTGCAGAAGTGCGCTGACCGTCTGGCCCAAAGCGCGCAGGATTTCCGCTTACAGCTCGGCGAGCCGGGCTATCGCGGTAACCTGCGCGAGCTGCTGGCGGACAAAAACATCCAGCGCGCGCTGCTGCTGCTCGATGATGCCCTGGAACTCTGCTACGACGTGGCAAAACTGTCCCTCGGCCGTTCCGCGCTGCTGGATGCGGCCTTCGAACGCGCCACGCTCTATCGCGGGCGGCTCAAACGGCTGAAAGAGATTAACCAGCCGGGGTTCAGCTACTGGTATGAGTGCACCTCGCGGCACTTCACGCTGGCGCTCACGCCGCTGACGGTGGCGGATAAATTTAAAGAGGTGATGGCGCAAAAGCCGGGAAGCTGGATCTTCACCTCGGCAACCCTGTCGGTGAATGACGATCTGCATCACTTCACGGAACGTCTTGGCATTGAGGAGGCGGAATCGCTGCTCCTGCCCAGCCCGTTCGATTACGAAAAACAGGCGCTGCTCTGCGTTCCCCGTAATCTGCCGTTGCCGAACCAGCCGGGTGCGGCGCGCCATCTGGCCGCGATGTTAAAACCGATGATCGAGGCCAACAACGGCCGCTGCTTCATGCTCTGCACCTCTCACGCCATGATGCGTGACCTCGCCGAGCAGTTCCGCGCCACCATGACCTTACCGGTGCTGCTGCAGGGCGAAACCAGCAAAGGCCAGCTGCTGCAGCAGTTTGTCAGCGCCGGGAATGCCCTGCTGGTAGCGACCAGCAGCTTCTGGGAAGGGGTCGACGTGCGGGGCGATACGCTCTCGCTGGTGATCATTGATAAGCTGCCGTTTACCTCCCCGGACGATCCGCTGCTGAAAGCGCGCATGGAAGACTGCCGCCTGCGCGGGGGCGATCCGTTTGACGAGGTACAGCTGCCGGACGCGGTGATTACCCTCAAGCAGGGGGTAGGGCGATTGATCCGCGACGTTACCGATCGCGGGGTGCTGGTCATTTGCGATAACCGGCTGGTGATGCGTCCTTACGGGGCAACCTTCCTTGCCAGCCTGCCGCCCGCGCCCAGGACGCGGGACATAAAACGCGCGGTGCGCTTCCTGGCAAACCCAACGGCGGAGTAATTTACCCCGGAGTGTGCTAAGATGCGCGCCATTTTGTGACTGACCCTTGCGAGAGCGCGACGACTCATGCGAATTCTGGCTATAGATACCGCAACAGAGGCTTGCTCTGTTGCTCTGTTGAACAACGATGCTGTTTCTGCTCATTTCGAAGAGTGCCCACGGGAACACACCCAGCGCATTCTGCCCCTGGTAAAAGCCATTTTAACCCAGGGCAACACCTCCTTAACCGACCTCGACGCGCTGGCCTTTGGCCGTGGTCCCGGCAGCTTTACGGGCGTACGTATCGGGATTGGCATTGCGCAGGGGCTGGCGCTGGGCGCTGAACTGCCGATGATTGGCGTCTCTACCCTCGCCACCATGGCGCAGGGCGCATGGCGCATGACCGGGGCAACGCGCGTGCTGGCCGCAATAGATGCCCGCATGGGCGAAGTCTACTGGGCCGAATACACCCGCGACGAGCAGGGCGTGTGGCACGGTGAAGAGACGGAAGCCGTGCTTAAGCCGGAAGCGGTCACTGAGCGACTGCAACAGCTCTCCGGTGAGTGGGCGACCGTCGGCACCGGCTGGCCGGCGTGGCCGGAGATGGCGAGCGGCACCGGCGTGACGCTGGTGGACGGCAACATGCTGCTGCCGGCTGCGGAAGATATGCTTCCAATAGCCTGCCAGCTGCTCGCAGCAGGAAAAACCGTTGCCGTTGAACACGCGGAGCCGGTTTATTTGCGAAACACCGTTGCGTGGAAGAAACTTCCGGGCCGCGAGTGAATCTCAGTAACAGGAACTGAGAAAAAGGAGTCGCATCATGGCGGTTCAGACTAAAGTAGTACGCCTTATTATGGCAGGCGCGGTTGCCATAGCACTGAGCGGATGCGTTTCCGTTCCTGATGCGATTAAGGGCAGCAGCCCTACGCCACAGGACGATCTGGTTCGGGTGATGAATGCGCCTGAGCTGTACGTCGGCCAGGAAGCGCGCTTTGGCGGTAAGGTCATCGACGTACAAAACCAGCAGGGGAAAACCCGTCTGGAGATCGCGACCGTTCCGCTGGACAGCGGCGCGCGGCCGGTACTGGGTGAGGCCTCCCGCGGGCGTATCTATGCGGACGTCAGTGGTTTCCTCGATCCAGTCGATTTTCGCGGACAGCTGGTGACCGTCGTCGGGCCGATTACCGGCGCCGTGCAGGGAAAAATCGGCAGCACGCCGTATAAATTTATGACTATGCAGGTCAACGGGTATAAACGCTGGCGGCTGGCACAGCAGGTGATCATGCCGCCTCAGCCGATGGATCCGTGGATGTGGGGTCCACATCCTTATCGTTACGGCTACCCGGGCTGGGGTTGGTACAACCCGGGTCCTGCACAGGTTCAGACGATCGTTACTGAGTAACTTACTGTTATTGTTAGAAAAGAGACAGCGGCTCAGCCGCTGTCTCTGTTTTTTTACGGATAAAACGAAAAAAAAGAGTGACGCGCTTCGCAACCTTAAATCTGAACAATTAATAAACTGGTACGCTGAGTTAATATAATGTTAACAAACTGTTTATTATCGGGGTTGTGATGACGACGAACACTCATTTCAGAGGTGATGCATTGAAGAAGGTTTGGCTTAACCGTTATCCTGCAGATGTTCCTGCTGAGATCAATCCTGACCGTTATCAATCCCTGGTGGAATTATTTGAACACTCGGTAAGGCGCTACGCGGACCAGCCCGCATTCGTGAATATGGGCGAGGTTATGACGTTCCGTAAGCTTGAGGAGCGTAGCCGGGCGTTTGCGGCGTATCTTCAGGAAGGGCTGGGGCTGCAAAAAGGGGACCGCGTCGCGCTGATGATGCCGAACCTGCTGCAATACCCGGTGGCGTTGTTCGGTATCCTGCGAGCCGGGATGATTGTCGTCAACGTCAACCCATTGTACACCCCGCGCGAGCTGGAGCATCAGCTGAACGACAGCGGCGCGGCCGCGATCGTCATTGTGTCCAACTTCGCCCATACGCTGGAAAAAGTGGTCGACAAAACCCAGGTTAAACACGTCATCCTGACGCGCATGGGGGATCAGCTCTCCACCGCCAAAGGCACGCTGGTTAACTTTGTCGTCAAATACGTCAAACGTCTGGTGCCAAAATACCACCTGCCGGACGCCATCTCCTTCCGCCGCGCGCTGCATGCGGGCTACCGTATGCAATACGTCAAGCCGGAAGTGGTGTCAGAAGATCTGGCCTTCCTGCAGTATACCGGTGGCACCACCGGCGTGGCGAAAGGCGCGATGCTGACGCACCGGAACATGCTGGCGAACCTTGAGCAGGTAAACGCCACCTACGGGCCGCTGCTGCATCCGGGCAAAGAGGTGGTGATCACCGCGCTTCCGCTGTATCACATCTTTGCGCTGACCATGAACTGCCTGCTGTTTATTGAGCTGGGTGGTCAGAACATCCTCATCACCAACCCGCGCGATATCCCTGGCCTGGTGAAAGAGCTGGCGAAATATCCGTTCACCGCCATGACCGGGGTGAACACCCTGTTCAACGCGCTGCTTAATAACAAAGAGTTCCAGCAGCTGGATTTCTCCTCGCTGCATCTCTCTGCGGGCGGCGGCATGCCGGTTCAGCAGGCGGTCGCCGAGCGCTGGGTGAAGCTCACCGGTCAGTATTTGCTGGAAGGTTATGGACTGACGGAATGTGCTCCGCTGGTCAGCGTTAACCCGCATGATATCGACTATCACAGTGGAAGCATTGGTCTGCCGGTTCCTTCCACAGAGGCCAAACTGGTCGATGATAACGATAACGAAGTCGCGCCGGGCGAGCCGGGCGAGCTGTGCGTTAAAGGTCCGCAGGTGATGCTGGGCTACTGGCAGCGCCCCGATGCGACCGACGAAATCATTAAAGACGGCTGGCTGCACACCGGTGATATCGCGGTGATGGATGACGAGGGCTTCCTGCGCATCGTCGATCGCAAGAAAGACATGATCCTGGTCTCCGGCTTCAACGTCTATCCGAATGAGATCGAAGACGTAGTGATGCAGCACAGCGGCGTGCTCGAAGTGGCGGCCGTCGGCGTCCCTTCCGGCAGCAGCGGTGAAGCGGTCAAGATATTTGTGGTCAAGAAAGACGCTTCACTCACGGAGGAGGAGCTGGTAACGTTCTGCCGTCGTCAGCTGACGGGCTACAAGGTGCCGAAACTGGTTGAATTCCGCGATGAGCTGCCGAAATCCAACGTCGGAAAGATATTACGACGAGAATTACGTGACGAAGCCCGTGGCAAAGTAGACAATAAGGCCTGAGCTTCACGTTAATCGCCCAGACGCCGGTTAAGCCGGCGTTTTTTATGGGCGCAAACAAAAGAGAATCCGATTTGAATTACCAGATGATCACGACCAACGACGAGCTGGCTTCGCTGTGCGAAGTGACGCGCGACTTTCCTGCCATTGCCCTGGATACCGAGTTTGTCCGTACCCGGACCTATTATCCGCAGCTGGGTTTGATTCAGATGTACGACGGTAAACACGTCTCCCTGATCGACCCTCTCGGCATTACCGACTGGACGCCGATGCGTGATCTGCTGCTCGATACCGCCGTGACGAAATACCTGCACGCAGGCAGTGAAGATCTGGAAGTCTTTCTGAACACTTTTGGCATCATGCCCCAGCCGCTGATTGACACGCAGATCCTCGCGGCATTCAGCAATCGTCCGCTCTCATGGGGCTTTGCTGCCATGGTGGAGGAGTATACGGGCCTGACGCTGGATAAAAGTGAATCCCGTACCGACTGGCTGGCGCGTCCGCTAACCGAGCGTCAGCTGGAGTATGCGGCGGCAGACGTGTTTTACCTGCTGCCGATTGCCGGACAGCTGATGAAAGAGGCAGAAGCTTCTGGTTGGCTGTCTGCGGCGCTCGACGAGTGTCGTATGACCCAGCAGCGCCGCCAGGAAGTGGTCGACCCGAAAGAGGCCTGGCGCGATATCAGCAACGCCTGGCAGCTGCGTACGCGTCAGCTGGCGTGCCTGCAGCTGCTGGCAGACTGGCGCTTGCGTAAAGCACGCGAGCGCGATCTGGCCGTTAACTTTGTGGTTCGCGAAGAACATCTCTGGGCGGTCGCGCGCTATATGCCGGGCAGCCTGGGCGAGCTGGACAGCATTGGGCTTTCGGGCAGCGAGATCCGCTTCCACGGCAAAACCCTGCTGGCGCTGGTCGCAAAAGCGCAGGAGTTACCGGAAGATGCGCTGCCGGAACCGCTGTTGAACCTGATGGATATGCCGGGCTATCGCAAAGCGTTTAAGGACATTAAAGCGCTGGTGCAGGACGTTGCGGCGGAAAGCAAGCTGGGCGCGGAACTGCTCGCTTCACGTCGTCAGATTAACCAGCTGCTGAACTGGCACTGGAAGCTGAAGCCGCAGAGTGGCGTGCCGGAAATGATGGCGGGATGGCGCGGGAAATTGATGGCCGATCGCCTGAATACGCTGCTGGAAGGTTATCCGCGATAAAAAATATGCCGGGCGATATACCCGGCATATTCCCCCGGTGGCGCTGCGCTTACCGGGGCTACGACATCAAAAACCTACGGACGCGACTCTTCCGCTTCCGGGAGCGTCACGTTCAGCTCCAGAATCGAAATATCCCCGTCTTTTTGTTCCAGCTGCACCGTGACCATCTCCGGGTCAATCTGCACGTACTTACAGATCACTTCCAGGATGTCCTTGCGCAGCTGCGGCAGGTAGTGAGGCTCGGCGTCGCTACGACGACGCTCCGCAACGATAATTTGCAGACGTTCTTTTGCGATGTTGGCGGTGTTCTTTTTCCGCGAGAGAAAAAAGTCCAGTAATGCCATAACTTATCCTCCGAACAGGCGTTTGAGGAAACCTTTCTTCTCTTCTTCAATGAAGCGGAAAGGACGTTCTTCTCCCAGCAGACGGTCAACGGTATCGGCGTAAGCTTTACCTGCATCTGCCAATGTATCAAGGATCACTGGCTCGCCCTGGTTAGACGCGCGTAACACGGACTGATCTTCCGGGATAACGCCCACCAGCTTAATGCGCAGGATCTCCAGCACGTCTTCCATGCTCAGCATGTCACCTTTGTTCACGCGGCCCGGATTGTAGCGGGTGAGCAGCAGGTGTTCTTTAATCGGGTCTTCGCCATTTTCCGCACGACGGGATTTAGACGCGAGGATCCCCAGAATGCGGTCTGAGTCACGCACGGATGAAACTTCAGGGTTGGTGGTGATGATTGCTTCATCAGCGAAGTACAGCGCCATCAGGGCACCGGTTTCGATGCCGGCAGGGGAGTCGCAGACAATGAAGTCGAACTCCATTTTTTTCAGCTCGTCGAGCACCTTTTCCACCCCTTCACGGGTCAGGGCGTCTTTGTCACGCGTCTGAGAAGCCGGAAGAATGTAGAGGTTGTCGGTGCGCTTGTCTTTAATCATCGCCTGGTTCAGCGTGGCATCGCCCTGAATGACGTTCACGAAGTCATACACGACGCGACGCTCACATCCCATGATGAGGTCGAGGTTACGCAGACCGATATCGAAGTCGATAACGATGGTTTTCTTTCCCTTCTGGGCCAAACCAGTAGCGATGGCCGCGCTGGAGGTGGTCTTGCCAACGCCTCCTTTACCCGAAGTAACAACAATAATGCGTGCCATAGAAATTCCTTGTTAAAAAGGGATCAATTCAACGGTTGAACGGTCAACGCGTCGTCTGCCAGAAGCAGGCGAGCCGCTTTGCCATAAAATTCGGCTGGGATCTTATCGCTCAGCCAATATTCACCTGCGATGGACACCAGTTCCGCCGTCAGGTGAGTACAAAATATTTGCGCATCTCGATCGCCACTTGCACCTGCGAGCGCACGTCCACGCATCATACCGTATACGTGAATATTGCCATCTGCAATCAGCTCAGCGCCAGCACTGACGTGGCTTGTAACAATCAGATCACAGTTTGGTGCATAAATGCGCTGACCGGAACGAACCGGCACATCAATCATTCGCGTTTTTGTGACGGTAGTAACGTTTTGTACCGCAGGAGGGGGCGTTTGCACGGCAACGGGTGCCGCACGCGAGGCTTTTTCTTTGCCCTCATTCAGAAGAGGCAGCCCCGCACGCTCAATTTCCGCTTTCAGCTCAGTATCTTTGCAGCCGCTGATGCCCACGATACGCAGTCCGGTCGAGGAGACGGCCTGCTGGAGAAGCTTCCAGTTAACCGGAGCCTCAAGACCGCTGACGTTGATAACAACAGGGGCGTGCTTCAGAAAGGCGGGAGCCTGGGCGATTTTGTCTTCTAACGCCTGACGAATAACCTCGGGTTTTGCATCATGCAAATGTACCACTGATAAGGTGAAGCTACTGCCTTTAAGCTCGATGGGCGTGTTTGACATCCTGGCCTTACTCAATTTGCTATTAACCGCAACCACTCGCTGCGATATTCCGAAGAGTATCAGGCATGTTATAGTCAGGAGTATATTGAGGCAAGCAACCACCCATTAATTCAGAGTAAAAACATGTTTTGTGTGATCTACAGAAGTACAAGCCGTGACCAGACCTATCTTTATGTCGAAAAGAAAGACGATTTTTCACGCGTGCCTGACGAATTAATGAAGAACTTTGGCCGACCACAGCTGGCGATGCTGCTGCCGCTTGATGGTCGTAAGAAACTGATTAATGCCGATCTGGATAAAGTGAAAACGGCCTTAGCCGAGCAAGGCTATTATTTACAGCTTCCACCGCCACCCGAGAATTTATTAAAACAGCATCTTGAGGCGAACGGTAAAAAATAGTCTCAACTGTTTTTGGGCACAACACATCAACCGTTTAGGGGTCGACCATGTATCAACATCATAACTGGCAAGGTGCATTACTGGATTATCCCGTCAGCAAAGTGGTTTGCGTGGGCAGCAACTATGCAAAACATATTCAGGAGATGGGCAGCGCGACGCCAGAAGAGCCGGTCCTGTTCATTAAGCCTGAAACGGCGCTTTGTGATATCCGCCAGCCGCTGGCGCTGCCGCAGGGGCTGGGCTCGGTGCATCACGAAGTTGAGCTCGCCGTGCTGATCGGCGCGACGCTGCGCCAGGCCTCAGAAGAACATGTTCAGAAAGCGATTGCCGGTTACGGCGTGGCGCTGGATCTCACGCTGCGTGACGTGCAGGGCAAAATGAAGAAAGCAGGGCAGCCGTGGGAAAAGGCCAAAGGGTTTGATAATTCCTGCCCCATCTCGGCGTTTGTGCCGGTGAGCGAATTTACCGGCGATCCGCAGGACACCCCGCTTAGCCTGAAGATTAACGGCGAAATCCGCCAGCAGGGCACCACCGCGGACATGATCCACAAGATTGTGCCCCTGATCGCCTACATGAGCCGCTTCTTTACCCTGAAACCGGGCGATGTGATCCTGACCGGAACCCCAGAAGGTGTTGGCCCGCTGCTCAGCGGTGACGAGCTTGAGGTCGGTTTTAACGGCCTGTCGCTGAAAACCCGCGTGCTGTAACCCCATCTTGCCGCCTGAAGAGGGCGGCAAAACTTGCAACAACGTGCCAGACTCGTTATAAGGTGCGCTTTCTTTTGACGTGTGGACATCCTGATGAACGACATCCCTTTCTGGCAAAGCAAAACTCTCGACGACATGACTGACGCGGAATGGGAATCATTGTGCGACGGCTGCGGGCAGTGCTGCCTGCACAAGCTGATGGATGAAGATACGGACGAAATCTACTTCACCAACGTTGCCTGCAAGCAGCTAAACATTAAAACCTGCCAGTGCCGCAACTATGAGCGCCGGTTTGAATTTGAGCCGGACTGCATCAAGCTAACCCGGGATAATCTGCCGACGTTTGAATGGCTGCCGCATACCTGCGCGTATCGCCTGCTGGCGGAAGGGAAAGGTCTGCCTGACTGGCATCCGCTGTTAACCGGTTCAAAAGCGGCGATGCACGGCGAGCGTATCTCCGTGCGCCACATTGCGGTGAAAGAGTCCGAGGTGCGTGACTGGGAAGACCACATCATGAACCACCCAACCCGTTGAGATTAAAAAACCCGCCGAGGCGGGTTTTTTATTGTGTTTGTGCGGCCTGATGCCCTCACCCCAACCCTCTCCCACGGGAGAGGGCGCAAACACTAAAAACGGCAACCGAGGTTGCCGTTTTGCTTTTACCTTCCAAAAAGATCGCGTTTCTTCGGTTTGAACGGCTGGGCGATCAGCACCAGCAGCGCCACGACGAAGTAGGCGGCAAAAATGCCCACCAGCCACTGCGGCATCTCCAGCGTCAGGAATTCCCACTGACGAACGGAGCAGTCACCGGATGCGACAAACACCTGCGGCAGCCATTTGTCCAGCGGCAGCCAGGTCGGGAAGCGGGCGGCAAAATCACAGGTCATAAACGGTGACGGATGCAATTGCATCATGGTGTGCTGCCAGGAGAGTTCAATCCCTTTCCAGGCGCTGTAGATCCAGATGGCAATACCGGCATAGCGAAGCGGCGATTTTGGGGCAATTGCGCCGACCAGGCCCGCACCCATGATGCCGAACAGCGCGCAGCGTTCATAAATACAAAGCACGCAAGGTTTCAGTCCCATTACATGCTGGAACCACAGCGCGACCATTTCCAGCGCAAAGGCGGTCAGGGCCATTAACAACCACGCTCCGCGACCGCGGGAGCACTGGTTTAAAAATCTCAACATAATCATTTCCCTGGAACATGCTTAGAAAGCGCAGTGTAAACGAATTCGTTTTTCGCGCCACCTGTACCTGACGAAATAAAACGTAATTGGATGTTTATCGTGCGAAAAGGCAAACGGGCAGCGAACTGCCCGAGATGCATAGTTTACTGCGCCGCAAGTATACCCGCTTGTATCAACCATTGCGTACAGGGAATAAGGGTAATTTTGACGCAAAGCAATCCCACGATCGTCAGCACCAGCGTGTAGGGCAGCGCCATCCAGACCATCCTGCCATAAGAAAGTCGTATGAGTGGCGCGAGGGCGGAGGTCAGCAGGAACAGGAAGGCGGCCTGGCCATTTGGCGTCGCCACCGACGGCAGGTTGGTGCCGGTATTGATTGCCACGGCCAGCAGCTCAAACTGTCCGGCGCTGATGACGCCTTGCTCCATCGCGGCTTTAGCCTCGTTGATGTAAACCGTCCCGACGAAGACGTTATCTGAGATCGACGAGAGCAGGCCGTTAAACAGATAAAACAGCGACAGCTGAGCATCCGGTGACGCCCGTAATACAAAGGCAATGATCGGCGCGAACAGGTGCTGGTCGATAATCACGGCCACGACGGCAAAGAACACCGCCAGCAGGGCGGTAAACGGCAGGGCTTCGGTAAACGCCTTGCCGATGGCATGTTCGTCCGTCACGCCGGTAAAGGTGGTGGCGAGAATAATGACCGACAGGCCAATCAGCCCCACTTCGGCAAGATGGAACGCCAGCGCCGCGATAAGCCAGACGCCGATGATCCCCTGCGCAATCAGCCGTAGCGTCTCCTGGCGCGTGCGCTGGCGTCGGCTTTGCAGATCGAATTTATGCAGCTCCTGACGAACCGGCTCAGGGAGCTGCGCCCCGTAGCCAAAGAGGCGAAACTTCTCCACCAGCAGACAGGTCGCCAGACCGCAGAACAGCACCGGTACGCTCACCGGCGCCATTCTCAGGAAGAACTCACCGAAGTGCCAGCCCGCCGCTTTGGCAATGATCAGGTTTTGCGGCTCGCCGACCATGGTCATCACGCCCCCCAGCGCGGTACCGACGCCAGCATGCATCATCAGGCTGCGCAGGAAGGCGCGAAACTGTTCCAGTACGTCACGATTATGCGCATCGACGTGGCTGTCATCCTGCAAATCCTCACCCGGGCGAGAGGAGGCCACGCGGTGATAAATACCGTAAAAGCCAACCGCTACGCTTATCACCACCGCGACGACCGTCAGCGCATCCAGGAAGGCCGACAGGAAGGCGGCCGCCAGGCAAAACGCCAGCGAGAGGAACATTTTTGACGGAATGCTGAGCAGCAGGCGCGTGAAGATAAACAGCAGCAGCTGTTTCATGAAGTAGATGCCTGCCACCATAAAGATCAGCAGCAGTAGCACTTCGAGATTTGACGCCAGCTCTGCTTTGACGTGCTCGGCGCTGGTCATGCCGATCACGACGGCCTCAAACGCCAGCAATCCGCCCGGCAGCAGGGGATAACATTTCAGCGCCATGGCCAGGGTGAAGATAAACTCCGCCACCAGCAGCCACCCGGCAATGAACGGGTTTACGCTAAAGAGGAGGGGGTTAACGACCAGGAACACCAGAAGTATAAGTTTGTACCAGTCCGGAGACTGGCCTAAAAAGTTGCGCCACAGCGCGCGCCCAAAAGAAATTTCCACGACAGACGTCCTTCCCCGTCAAGTAAAACAAAACATCAGTATACGCAAAAATCGCGGCCTGGAGGCGAATAAGGCTGTATTGTAAATTTCACAAAAATGAAACGGCGATCCCTCTTTTCTCTCTTTGCCGTGCTACCTGCCACTGCCTGCCTCTGGTATGATGAGTCCAATTTGCTAAAGCTGTGTAATGGAAATCTCACTATGGTCATTAAGGCGCAGAGCCCGGCGGGTTTCGCGGAAGAGTACATCATTGAAAGCATCTGGAATAATCGTTTCCCTGCGGGGTCCATCCTTCCGGCTGAACGCGAACTCTCTGAACTGATTGGCGTCACTCGCACCACGCTGCGTGAAGTGCTCCAGCGGCTGGCGCGCGATGGCTGGCTGACGATCCAGCACGGTAAACCTACGAAAGTGAACAACTTCTGGGAAACGTCCGGGCTGAACATTCTTGAAACGCTGGCGCGTCTCGACCATGAAAGCGTGCCGCAGCTCATTGATAATCTGCTCTCCGTTCGCACCAACATCGCGACGATCTTTATTCGTACCGCTTTCCGTCAGCATCCGGAAGACGCCCTTGCGGTGCTGGCCAGCGCGAACGAGGTGGAAGATCATGCCGATTCCTTTGCCACCCTCGATTACAACGTGTTTCGCGGCCTGGCGTTTGCCTCCGGCAACCCGGTGTACGGCCTGATCCTCAACGGTATGAAAGGGCTTTACACCCGCATCGGCCGCCACTACTTTGCCAACCCGGAAGCGCGTAGCCTGGCGCTGGGCTTCTACCATAAGCTGAGCAAGCTCTGTACCGAAGGCCTGCACGATCAGGTTTATGAGACGGTGCGCCGCTACGGTCATGATTCCGGTGAAATCTGGCACCGTATGCAGAAAACCCTGCCGGGTGATTTAGCGATTCAGACCCGCTAAAAGAAAAAACCTCTCCTATGAGAGGTTTTTTTTCGTCGGGTGGCGGCTGCGCCTTACCCGACCTACGGGTCTTGTAGGCCCGGTAAGCGTAGCGCCACCGGGCAAAAAAAGCGGCACTACAGCGTATTCAACCGCGCCGGGCAGCGTTCCAGCAGCTCGACGCTCCCGTCTTCATTCTGCTGCTCCAGCTGCACGTCAAAGCCCCACAGGCGATGCACATGCTTCAGCACCTCTTTACGCCCTTTATCCAGCGGCGCCCGATTGTGCGGGATATAACGCAGCGTCAGGGAGCGGTCACCGCGCAAATCGACGTTCCAGACCTGAATATTCGGTTCAAGATTGCTCAGGTTGTACTGGGAAGAGAGGCGAGAGCGGATCTCACGGTACCCCTCTTCGTTATGGATCGCGGAAATCTCCAGATAGTTGTTGCGGTCGTCGTCCAGCACGGTGAAGAAGCGGAAGTCACGCATGATCTTCGGCGACATAAACTGGCTGATGAAGCTCTCATCCTTAAAGTCGCGCATCGCAAAGTGCAGCGTTTCCAGCCAGTCGGAACCGGCGATATCCGGGAACCAGTACTTGTCTTCTTCCGTCGGCGACTGGCAGATACGCTTAATATCCTGGAACATGGCAAAACCAAGCGCATACGGGTTTATTCCGCTGTACCACGGGCTGTTGTAGGGCGGCTGGAACACCACGTTGGTATGGCTGTGGAGGAATTCCATCATGAACCGCTCGGTAACTTTCCCCTCGTCGTACAGATGGTTAAGAATGGTGTAGTGCCAGAAGGTCGCCCAGCCTTCGTTCATGACCTGCGTCTGCTTTTGCGGGTAGAAATACTGGCTCACCTTGCGCACGATACGCAGGATCTCACGCTGCCACGGCTCCAGCAGCGGGGCGTTCTTCTCCATAAAATAGAGCAGGTTTTCCTGCGGCTCGGACGGATAGCGACGCGCTTCGGCGATCGTTTTTTCCTCTTCACGCTTCGGCAGGGTACGCCACAGCATGTTCACCTGGCTTTGCAGGTACTCTTCGCGGCTTTTCTGCCGGGCCTTCTCCTCCTGCAAAGAGATTTTCTGCGGGCGTTTATAGCGATCCACGCCGTAGTTCATCAGCGCATGGCAGGAGTCGAGCAGTTTTTCCACTTCGTCCACGCCGTAGCGCTCTTCGCAGTCGGTAATGTATTTACGGGCGAAGATCAGGTAATCGACGATGGAGCTGGCATCCGTCCAGCTGCGGAACAGGTAGTTATTCTTGAAAAATGAGTTGTGCCCGTAGCAGGCGTGCGCCATCACCAGCGCCTGCATGGTAATGGTGTTCTCTTCCATTAAATAGGCGATGCACGGATTGGAGTTAATGACAATCTCATACGCCAGCCCCTGCTGGCCGTGCTTATACAGCCGCTCGGTTTCAATAAATTTTTTACCAAACGACCAGTGCGGATAGTTAATCGGCATCCCGACGCTGGAGTAGGCGTCCATCATCTGTTCGGACGTAATGACTTCAATCTGATGGGGATAGGTATCCAGACGATACAGCTTTGCGACCCGGTCGATTTCGGCGAGGTAAACATCCAGCAGCTCGAAGGTCCAGTCGGGTCCATCGCTCAGACGTGTGTTGTCCTTGTTCAGGGAATCAATAGTAGCCATTAGCGCGCCCTCGTTGTGGGTGCTCTCTCTGTCTGGAGAGCCTCCTTTCAAGCATAGATCAACGTGTTAAAAAGCGTGCTGGGGCAGAAATTTTTTCTTTGCGATTTCGCGTTTTTGATACGGCAAAAAAACGGTGTGTCTCAGCATATTATACTGGTTAAAAATAACGCGCAGCAGGAGATCCCAAATTAGCACTATCCCCTGATGCTGGGGGATGTGTGAGGTAAGTCACCATAAAAAAGTCGTATGTTGAATAATATTTTCAACTAGGTTATCAATCTGTAATTAGAAGATTGTTCTTTTGCACATAATGGAGTGGCTATGCGTGTTGTCATACTGGGAAGTGGTGTCGTTGGGGTAACCAGCGCCTGGTATTTAAGTCAGGCGGGACATGACGTAACCGTTATCGATCGTGAATCCGGTCCCGCGCTTGAAACCAGCGCGGCGAACGCCGGGCAAATCTCTCCGGGGTATGCGGCACCGTGGGCTGCGCCGGGCGTTCCGCTGAAAGCGATTAAATGGATGTTCCAGCGCCATGCGCCGCTGGCCATCAGCCTTGACGGCACGCAGTTCCAGCTGAAGTGGATGTGGCAGATGCTGCGCAACTGCGACACCCGCCACTACATGGAGAACAAAGGGCGCATGGTGCGCCTGGCGGAATACAGCCGCGACTGTCTGAAAGCGCTGCGCGCGTCGACGGGGATTGAGTATGAAGGCCGTCAGGGCGGGACGTTACAGCTGTTCCGCACCGAGCAACAGTACGAAAATGCCACCCGCGATATCGCCGTGCTGGAGGATGCCGGCGTACCGTACCAGCTCCTGGAAGCCAGCCAGCTTGGCCAGGTTGAACCGGCGCTCGCGGAAGTGGCGCATAAGCTGACGGGCGGCCTGCGCCTGCCGAATGACGAAACCGGCGACTGCCAGCTCTTTACGCAACGTCTGGCGCAAATGTGCGAGCAGGCGGGGGTGAAGTTCCGCTTCAACACCTCTGTCGACAAGCTGCTGTCGGAAGGGGAAAAAATTTACGGCGTGAAGTGCGGCGACGAGGTGATCAAAGCCGATGCCTACGTGATGGCGTTTGGTTCGTACTCCACCGCCATGCTGAAAGGCATTCTCGACATTCCTGTTTACCCGCTGAAGGGCTACTCGCTGACCATTCCGGTGAAAGAAGAGAGCGGCGCGCCGGTGTCGACCATTCTGGATGAAACCTACAAAATCGCCATTACCCGCTTCGATAACCGTATTCGCGTAGGCGGCATGGCGGAAATTGTCGGCTTCAACACCGAACTGCTGCAGCCGCGTCGTGAAACGCTGGAGATGGTGGTGGGCGATCTCTTCCCGCGCGGAGGTTTTGTTGAGCAGGCGACGTTCTGGACCGGCCTGCGTCCAATGACCCCGGACGGCACGCCGATCGTGGGCCGCACGCCGTATAAAAACCTGTGGACCAATACCGGACACGGCACGCTTGGCTGGACGATGGCCTGCGGATCGGGCCAGCTGCTGAGCGACCTGATTTCCGGGCGCACGCCGGCAATTCCGTTTGACGATTTAAGCGCAGCACGCTATCAATCGGGGTTTACGCCTTCGCGTCCACAGCATCTGCACGGCGCGCATAACTAAGGAGCTGTCATGTCCCGTCCTGTTCTGGCCCAGCTGAACCTGCAGGCCCTGAAGGATAATCTGCAAATTGTTCGTCGGGCGGCACCCGGTTCGCGCGTCTGGTCGGTGGTGAAAGCGAATGCCTACGGCCACGGCATCGATCGTATCTGGAGCGCGCTGAGCGCGACCGACGGCTTTGCGCTGCTGAATCTGGAAGAGGCCATCCTGCTGCGCGAGCGCGGCTGGAAAGGGCCCATCCTGCTGCTGGAGGGCTTCTTCCACGCGGACGATCTGCCGCTGCTGGACAAGTACCGTCTGACCACCAGCGTTCACAGCAACTGGCAGATTAAGGCGATTCAGGATGCGAAGCTCCATGCTCCGCTGGATATCTATCTCAAGGTCAACAGCGGCATGAACCGCCTGGGCTTCCAGCCTGAGCGGGTGCATACGGTCTGGCAGCAGCTGCGCGGCATGAAGAACGTGGGCGAAATGACGCTGATGGCGCATTTTGCCGACGCGGAAAAAACCGACGGAATTGCCGATGCCATGGTGCGCATCGAGCAGGCGGCAGAGGGGCTGGACTGCCCGCGCTCGCTGTCGAACTCGGCGGCCACGCTGTGGCATCCCGAGGCGCACTATAACTGGGTGCGTCCGGGGATTGTTCTGTACGGGGCATCTCCCTCAGGCCAGTGGCAGGATATCGCCAACAGCGGCCTGAAGCCGGTGATGACCCTGCGCAGTGAGATCATTGGCGTGCAGACGCTGAAGGCCGGTGACACGGTGGGCTACGGCAGCCGCTACCGGGCACAGGGCGAGCAGCGGATTGGCATCGTGGCAGGCGGCTATGCCGACGGCTACCCGCGCATCGCGCCGACCGGCACGCCGGTCTGGGTCGATGGGGTTCGCACCGGAACGGTGGGCACCGTATCAATGGATATGCTGGCCGTTGACCTGACGCCATGCCCGCAGGCAGGCATCGGTTCGCCGGTCGAGCTGTGGGGTAACGAAGTTAAGATTGATGACGTGGCTGCCGCGGCGGGCACGGTGGGGTATGAATTAATGTGCGCGCTGGCGCCGAGAGTGCCGGTTGTGACGGTGTAACGAATGCTTGTGTCGGGTGGCGCTCACGCTTACCCGACCTACGTTCGAGGGTTTTGTAGGCCGGGTAAGGCGAAGCCGCCACCCGGCAAAAAAACCGCTACTCCGTTTCCTCTTCCATCGGCCTGACGCCGACTTTTCTGACCGCGTTATCTTCTTTCTCCGCAACCGTCCAGATCATCCCGGCGAACTCTACCTGGTCGCCGACGACGGGGGCCGCCCCCAGCAGTTGCTGAATGATTTCCCCTAACGTTTGCTGCTTGTCGCGGTACTCCAGCCCTTCATCCAGGCCGTAAATCAGCGCCACATCGGCAAACTTGGCGCTGGCTTCCAGAATAAAATCGCCGAAGAAACGCTGGTCCAGCGCCACCGGAGGCGACTGGCTGAACAGCTTGCCCAGCGCGGGCAGGTCGCGCTCGCGGCCAATGACGCAGAGAATATCCCCTTCGCGCAGGCGGGTGCTGCCGGTAGGGTGCAGCAGGACATTATCGCGGAACAGGGCGGCAATGCGCGTTTCGGCCGGCATGTGCAAATCGCGCAGCGAGGCCCCCACGCACCATTTGTCGGCGCTCAGCTGATAGACAAACTGTTCCCACGGGTTCTCCGGGTGAATGTCGAGCCCCACGCGGGAGACCGGCCAGCCCACGGGAGGCACCACGACTTTGGCTTTTTTCGCCGCCCACCCGAGCGAGGTGCCCTGGAACAGCAGTGAAATCAGCACCACGAAGAACGCCACGTTAAAGAACAGCCGCGCGTTATCCAGACCGGCCATCATTGGGAACACCGCAAGGATAATCGGCACCGCACCGCGCAGGCCCACCCAGCTGATAAAGATCCGCTCGCGCAGGTTGAAGCCGCGAAACGGCAGCAGGCCTGCAAATACCGACAGCGGACGGGCGAAGAAGATCATCCACGCGGACAGCAGCAGCGCCGGAACGGCGATCGGCAGCAGATCCGATGGCGTAACCAGCAGGCCCAGCACCAGGAACATGCCGATCTGCGCCAGCCAGGCCAGACCGTCAAAGTTCTGCAAAATGGCATGCCGGTTGCGAATAGGGCGGTTGCCCATCAGGAACCCGCAGAGGTAGACGGCGAGAATGCCGCTGCCGTCCAGCGCGGTGGTGACGCCAAAAATGAGAATCCCGCCGCTCAGCGCCAGCAGGGGGTAAAGCCCCGCAGGCAGCGAGATGCGGTTGATCATCTGCTGTAACAGGTATCCCCCCGCGAGGCCGATAACAATCCCCAGCCCGAACTGCTGCAGGATATGCCACGCAAACATCCAGCTCAGGCCCGTCTCGTGCTGCTGGATCATCTCAATCAGTGTGATGGTGAGAAAAACCGCCATCGGATCGTTACTGCCGGATTCAATCTCAAGGGTGGAGCCGACGCGTTCGTTAAGCCCTTTTCCGCCGAGCAGGGAAAACACCGCTGCCGCATCGGTTGAGCCCACGATGGCGCCAATCAGCAAACCTTCCATGATATTGAGATGGAAAAGCCACGCGGCCATCATCCCGGTGAGGCCAGAGGTAATCAACACGCCGACCGTGGCGAGCGACAGCGCAGGCCCTAACGCCACGCGGAAGGAGCTCGCCTGAGTGCGCATCCCGCCGTCCAGCAGGATCACCGCCAGCGCGAGGTTACTCACCATGTAGGCAAAAGGGTAGTTATCGAATGGGATACCGCCAATGCCATCAATGCCGGCGAGCATGCCGATGGCGAGGAAAATGACAAGAATAGGTATGCCGAGACGCGATGAAAATGAACTTAATAAAATACTGCTGGTTACAAGGACGGAACCCAAAATGAAAAGGCTGATTATCGCTGCGGCATCCAATGTTCTCTTACTCCCACCTCAATGTTAACGCTGTTACTAAAACCCTAACATATTAACAACGGCAACAGCGTTTTATTAAGGGGGTATAACGGCTTTTTTATGCCTTTATGACAGGATGGCCGCTAATGGTCAGCCTAGTGCCGGAATCATTGTGGATCAGGGCGGCGTGCGCCCCGAGCGCCAGGGTCACGGTTCGCTGCTCATGGCCGAAATCCAGACCGGTGATGACCGGAATATCCAGCCGCGAGCGAACGAAGTTGACCATGGTCTCAAGGGTGTAACCCGCGTCATAGTCATTCGGAGCAGAGCCGCTGAAGCTGCCCAGCACAATCGCGGACTGGCGTTCAAGAATACCGGCATGATAAAGCTGCAAGAGCATGCGCTCGACGCGGAACGGATGTTCGTTGATATCTTCCAGCACCAGAATGCCGTCCTCGATTTGCGGCATCCACGGCGTGCCGATAAGCGAGACCAGCATCGCCAGGTTACCGCCCCAGAGCTGGCCTTCACACTCCCAGTGCGGTCCATTGCCCTGCCACTCCACGCTGTAGGTGGGGTTACGCAGCGCGCGCCAGAAATGTTCCACGGTAAACGCATCCAGCTCCGGTGCGCCGAAGTTGCCGGCCAGCATCGGACCGCTGAAGGTGATAACGTTATGCAGGGCCAGCAGCCCGAGCTGGATGACGGTGAAATCGCTGTGGCCGCAAATCAGCAGGGGATCGTGCTGCTGGCGCAGCGCCAGCGCCTGCCAGTCAATGCTCTCCAGCAGCCGGCTCGCACCGTACCCGCCGCGCACCGCAAGCACGATCCGGTTTTCGCCCGTCAGGTTCACCAGACTATTGATATCATTCAGCCTCTGCGCTTCGGTACCGGCAAAACGCTGCTGGCGGCGGGGGATAATCGTCTGATTTTCTACCTGATGACCCGACTCCAGCAAACGCTGAACGCCCCGCTGCGCCGCGTCCTGGTTAATGCAGTAGCCCGACGGCGCGATGAGATGAAACTGAGACATGGCAATTCCTTGCTGAATGAGAAACTAATTGTCTATATCATGCCGCTTATACGCCGCCTGCTTCAAGAGGCGGCGCACCGCGATGACCGGCTATAAGGATAGATGACGTGAAATTGAGATGGTTTGCTTTTTTGATTGTGTTGCTTGCTGGCTGTAGTTCAAAACATGATTATCAAAACCCACCCTGGAACCCGGAAGTGCCGGTGAAACGGGCCATGCAGTGGATGCCGATCAGTGAACAAGCCGGGAAGGCCTGGGGCGTCAGCCCGCGTCTCATCACGGCGATCATTGCGGTAGAGTCCGGCGGAAATCCTGCGCTTGTCAGCAAATCCAACGCGGTGGGCCTGATGCAGCTTAAAGCGTCCACGGCGGGGAAAGAGGTTTATCGCTATATGGGCTGGAGCGGCCAGCCGTCGACCAGCGAGCTGAAAAACCCGGAACGCAACATATCAATGGGCACCGCCTACCTGAGCATAATGGAGCATGGCGTGCTGAAGGGCATTAAGGATCCGGAGGTGATGCAGTACGCGCTGGTGGTGTCTTACGTTAACGGTGCCGGCGCGTTGCTCAGAACCTTCTCCTCTGACCGCAAAGAGGCGATAGAAGAGATTAACGGCATGGACAAAGACGAGTTCTTTGAACATGTGGCGAAAAATCACCCGGCACCACAGGCGCCTCGTTATATCTGGAAAGTACAGAAAGCGATGGATGCCATGTAATGCCTCAGACGGGCGGCGGTCACGCTGCCCGATTTCCCTTACAGAACTTTATTTGCGCGTTCCCGCGCCTCCCGCTCCAGCGAATAGATGATGCGCTGAAGCTCGCGCTCTGCGCCGGGCCCGACGTTCAGGAAACGGAAGCTCAGACGCGGCGTGGTGATGGTTTCATTTTTACTGTCCACGACGGTGCGGTCGCTGATGGCAATCAGCTGTGCATCGAAATAAAAGCGACCCCAGCCCCCCATATCCAGCTCAATTTGCGAAAAACGCATGCCCTCTACCAGTCCGTCGGGTTTCGGCGTATCCATCAGTGCGCCCATGCCGCCCAGCGACAGGTCGAAGAGGCGGAAGCGGATCTCTTTTTTGTCCGGCATTTTGGCCTTACAAAAATAGGCGGGATGGAGCGGGGCGCTGATGCGGAAATATTCACGACGCTGGACAAACCAGAGGTTAGTAGGAAGCGGGGTAGCAAAAGCAGGGAGTCCCTGGTATTCGCTCATTTCCAGCCGCGACAGGACAAACTCCACTTTGGCGCCCTGCGTTTCGGCCATTACCGCGACATTTTCCGCTTTCAGCGCCGCGCGGTTTTCATACTCCTGACTGCCTAAATCAATCACCAGCCGCTCCTGCGAGGCGTCAAGGATCTTGCTGATGAACTGATTATTCGACCAGCTGATGCGCAGCGGCACTTCACCTTTTTGCAGGTCGCGTAATACCCCTAATACAGCCAGCGGATTTTGCTTGAGGAACTGCTCACTGTAATGACTCACGCCGGATGGCTCCTTGATTGATGACAGACTGTCTTAGCGTTATCGGCAATCTGCAATGAAACTTAATACAAACCGGTGAGTTTTTTTTGCCTGTTTAGGCAAAGATAAGTCGGTGAGATGAAAATGGTTTTCCGGCGATGACCTATACTTAAGCTAGTTGTGCAGAAGGTTTTCTGCGCACGCGTTAAACCTGCAAGAGGGCATCGCTATGGGTATCATCGCCTGGATTATCTTTGGTCTTATTGCCGGGGCTATCGCTAAACTGATCATGCCGGGAAACGATGGCGGCGGCTTTATTTTGACCTGTGTACTCGGGGTCGTTGGTGCGGTTGTGGGCGGCTGGCTGGCGACGATGTTTGGCTTTGGAGGCAACATAAGTGGTTTCGACCTGCACAGTTTTCTGGTCGCTGTCGTGGGTGCCATTGTGGTGCTGGGCATATTCAGGTTGCTGCGACGAGCATAAAATTTCATAAACGGCTCTCTGCGGAGGGCCGTTTTTTTGTCTGAGTATTGATTTGTTAATCTAAATGATAATAATTGTCGTTCCGTATTGCATCCAATAATAAGACGACATTATGAATAGCTCACGCTTTACGCTTTGCGCCCTGGCAGGCGCCATTACGCTGGCATTGCAGGTCCCGGCGTTCGCCGAAGAATCCACCATCGTCGTCACGGGCTCAGAGCAGGGCAGCGCGCTGCCGGCCTGGACGAACAGCGCCACGAAATCGGCCGTTGCCGAAAGTAAAACGCCGCAGGTCATCACGACCCTCTCTGCGCCGGAAATTGAAAAGCGTTACGCGAATTCGGTGAATGAAATCCTGCGCTATGCCCCAGGCGTCTCAACCGAGGTGCGGGGGAATACCTCCTACATGAGCGAATATAAAATTCGTGGCTTTACCGTCGACCAGGAGTTCTACAACGGGCTGCAGCTGCCCTATAACGTCACCGGCAATACCAAAGCGCGTATCGATCCGCTGCTGATTGACAGCGTGGATATCCTGAAAGGCCCCTCATCGGTCCTCTACGGCGGCGGTTCGCCGGGCGGGCTGGTGAATATTCAAAGTAAAAAACCGCAGCGGGAAGCCCGAACCGAGATCGGCGTTAACACCGGAAACCGTAATCTGAAAGAGGGCTATCTCGATTCAACCGGGCAGATTGCCGACAGCGACTGGAACTACCGTCTGCTGGGCAAAGCCACGGAAAACGACGATCAGCCGCACACCACCCGGTATGAGAACTACCTGGTTGCGCCGTCCGTCACCTGGCAACCGGACAGCAAAACGCGCCTCACCCTGGACGCGCTGGCGCAAAACACCCCGAGCCTGACGCCGTCTAACCCGTTGCCGCTCGCTTACCTGCGCTCAAAATACGCGGGCAAGCGCGATTATGCCGGAGACGAATGGAGCGGGTTTAAGCAGCGTCAGTGGATGCTGGGCTACAGCTTTGAACATGAATTTGACAGCGGCTGGGGCTTTAACCAGAAGGCGCGCTATTTCGACGTCGATACCCACCAGCGCAGCGTCTACGCGACAGGGGCGGGAAGCGAGGTGTATCAGCTCAACCGCTTTGCTTACACCACCGATGAAGACCTTAAGAGCTTCAACATCGACAACCAGGTGACCAAAACCGTTGCGCTGGGCGACTGGAAACACCATCTGCTGGCCGGGTTTGACTATCAGAAGCTGAACTCCCACTTCCACTATCGCTACGCGTCGGCCACGCCGGGCATTGATATGCGCCATCCTGACTATTCGCAGATCGACGATAGCGCTCTTGGGCTGTATACCGCCCAGAAAAACCGCCTCAGCTATCAGCAGAACGGCTATTACTTACAGGATCAGGTAGAGTTTGGCGGCCTCAACCTGCTGGGCAGCCTGCGCTACGACGATTACCGCTCCGTCACCACCAACTACCTGCAAAACGGTGATAAAGCCTGGGTATCGCAGGATCGCGTCACCAAACGCCTGGGCGCGCTTTACGCCTTCGATAACGGGATTTCGCCATTTATCAGCTACTCAGAAGGTTTTGCACCGGTATCACCGCAGGGAACGCTCGTGGCGAAAGACGTTAAGCCGACCACCAGCAAGCAGGTGGAAGGCGGGGTGAAATATCTGCTGGCCGACTACGCCACCACCTTTACCGCCTCGGTGTTTAACATTCGTCAGAAAAATGTCGTCACCTCCGATCCGGGCTTCCTGAACTATCGACAGACCGGGGAAGTGGAGTCTAAAGGGGCAGAGCTCTCCGCCATCAGCCGCCCGACGGACAACCTGACGCTGATTGCCAACTATGCGTACACCCACGCGATCAACCGGGAAGATGACAAGTACAAAGGTAAACGTCCAACGCAGGTCCCGGAGAATGCCTTCAACCTCTGGGGGGATTACACCTTTGACAACACGCCGCTGAAAGGACTGATGCTGGGTGCGGGCGCACGCTACATCGGGCCGATGGAAATCTCTCCGGCAAACGATACGGGTAAACTGGGCGGCACGACGCAGTACGATCTGGCGGCTTCCTACCGGATGGGCGAAATCCTGCCCTCGCTGGCGGGGCTAACGCTTAAGGCCAGCGCGCAGAACATCACCAATAAAGAGACGCTGACCTGCTACGACGCGACCAACTGCTGGATTGGGCGTGACAGGACGTATCAGCTAGGGGCGAGTTACAGTTTCTAAGTAACTCCCTGTGAGTTCAAAATGTAGGCCGGGTAAGGCGAAGCCGCCACCCGGCAATACTGCTTTACTGCGCCGCAGCTTTCACCGGCGCAGCCTCATCATTCGCCGCAGGCTGGTTCTCCGGCACGCTGTCGCACGGTTTTGCTTTCGGGCAGACCCGATCCAGCATTTTCAGCGTCACGCCGTTGCTCCAGCCGAAGCCGTCCTGCAGCGGATACTCGCCGCCGCCGCCGCCCGTACCGGTTGTCGACACGTCATATTTCTCGACCAGTTTCTTTTCCCTATCGTAAGTATGCTGAACGTTCTTCAGGAAGCGCCAGGTCACATCCATCGAGACCTTCTCTTGCCCGTAATTCTGCAGACCTTCCGCGGCCACCCATTGCAGCGGGGCCCAGCCGTTTGGCGCATCCCACTGCTGGCCGCTATTGACGGTGGTGGTCGCAATACCGCCCGGTTTCAACAGGCGAGATGAGGTTGCCGCGGCGACTTTATCGGCCCGCTCCTGCGCCGCCGCCTTCACGTAAAGCGGGAACAGGGCTGCCGCCGTGAGCTGATTGCGTACTTTCTTGCTCTTCAGATCGTAATCCGCGTACCAGCCCTCTTTATCATTCCACAGGTGGCTCTCGATGGCTTTCTGACGCGCCGTAGCCAGCGCCTCGTATTTGCTTGCGCTGGCGGCGTCGCCACTCTCCTGGCCTGCCCGCGCCAGCAGTTTTTCCATCTTGAACATCAGGGCGTTCAGGTCCACGGGGACAATGCTGGTGGTCCGGATGGTGCCGAGCTTTTGCGGGTCGTCCATCCATCGGGAGCTAAAGTCCCAGCCTGAAGCCGCAGCGGAGCGCAGATCGCGGTAGATTTCGGTCGCAGGTCGGTTAGGGTTACTTTTCGCGGTATTCACATCGTCAAGCCAGGACTCCGGGCGCGGGGTATCGCGGTCGTCCCAGTAGCGGTTGAGGACAGCGCCGTCATCCAGCTTCACCACGCGTTTGTTAGCCTGCCCCGGCTGAAGGGCTTCGACGCCGTCCATCCAGTAGGCATACTCTTTCTCCATCTGCGGACGATACTTCTTCAGCGCATCGCTATCGTGCGTTGCCAGCAGTTCCACCATCAGCGAGAAGAATGGCGGCTGGGATCGGCTCAGGTAATAGCTGCGGTTGCCGTTGGGAATGTGGCCGAAGGTGTCAATCTCATACGCAAAGTTATCCACCATGTCGCTGATTTTGTCCCAGTGGTTGCTCTCTGCCAGGCCCAGCATGGTGAAATAGCTGTCCCAGTAGTAGACCTCGCGGAAACGTCCGCCGGGCACAACGTAAGGTTTGGGTAACGGCAGCAGGGAATCCCATTTGTTGCTGGCTTTATCCGTGGTGCGCGTCAGTACGGGCCAGAGATCGTCAATGTGCTCACGTAAACTTTGTCCAGCAGGCGGAACATATTTTTCCCCTTCCGCAGGGAGCGTAAAGTTCATCTCGACAAAGTGGCGTAAGTCAAAGCTGGACTGCGTGTGCTGCATCCGATAGTCCGCCAGAATCATCAGCGGGTCGCTTTTGGGGACGGCATCAGCGAAGGTTTTCTGATCGGGAAACAGTTTGGCGCTTTGCACATCATTAAACAGAGGGCCCAGCAAAATATCGGGTGAGGTTGTCTGGGCTGCGGGACTATCGTCGGCATAACCGAAAGTCGTTACGCCGAGCAGCGCGCCTCCTAACGCAAGGGGCAAGAACGCGGGGCGTAGTGTACGAGGTCTTATCATCAGTTCGTCTCCTGTCTTCACTAAACAGCGTGACCGCTGTTGTCAATCACCTGAAAACCTTAGACGAATATTGCCCGCTTCGCGTTAAATATTGCTGGCCATTCAGACCTCTTCCGGCGTCTGGCTGGCTTCCCGCAGCGTGCCCGGCGCATGTCCAATAATGCGCTTAAATGCCCGGCTAAATGCCGCCAGAGAGCCGTATCCCAGCCGCAGCGCGACGGTTTCAATCGGCTGATTTTCGTGGCGAATGTACTGGATGGCCAGCCGCATCCTCAGCTCGCTGAGATATTTTGCCGGGGTCGTTCCCGTTGCGGCCAGAAACCGTTCGGCGAACACGGAACGGGACGTGCCCGCTTCTTTTGCCAGATCCGCCACGCTCCAGTTCAGGCCGGGCTGCTGGTGCATGGCGTAAATGGCCCGGCTCAGGCGAGGGTCGCGCAGAACCTGCACCCAGCCGGTAGCTTTACCACAGCCGCCTTCAACCCAGCCGCGCACGATTAACGCCGCTACCACGTCGGCCAGGCGCGCAAGGATCCCGGCGTACCCGGCCTGACGCGCCACGGATTCCCGCTCCATCGCCGCCAGCAGCGGGTGGATCTCCGGCCAGGTGGACATCAGCCGGCTGACCATCATCACTTCCGGCATCGCCTTAATTAGCGGCTGCATCCCGCCCAGCTCAAAATCCATGCACCCGCTAAAGATGATGGTGTTCTCGCTTTCCGGGCAGGGCTCGCAGG
Organism: Enterobacter sp. KB-221C9; assembly: GCF_041320715.1. NCBI lineage: Bacteria > Pseudomonadati > Pseudomonadota > Gammaproteobacteria > Enterobacterales > Enterobacteriaceae > Enterobacter > Enterobacter sp. KB-221C9. The sequence continues at coordinate 2,763 of NZ_JBGIWG010000009.1, read as the reverse complement.
TGATGGCGCAGACCGAGCTGCAAATCGGTTCGCTGGGAAAGGCGCTGACCGGGGTAGTGGTGGCCCGCTCGTCGGAGAGCAGGGCATGGGAATTGCCGCCTGGAATAAACAGGGCGTCACCGCTGCTCAGCTGAAAGGCCGCACCGCTCTCCATTCGCAGCAGGGCGCTGCCGTGGCTCACGAAATGAAACTGCGCTTTACCGGGTGCGTGGTGGAACGCGACGCCAAACGGCGAGCTGGCTTCAATCCGCCGGTATTTCACTCCTGACAGGCGCATGCCGCGTAAAAGCTCGCTGATCAAATCGGGTGACTGTACGGTCATGGCGCAACTCCGGACGAATAATCAATAAGTGGAGATTATATGTCATAGATCGTCCAGGGTGAACCTTCTATGCTTTTGCGACAGTTGTCACATTTCTATAACGGGAGAAAACAGATGAATTCATGTGTCGCGGCGAGCGAGGCGGTAACGCCTGCAAAACCCGCCTGGCGGGCCGTCTATTCACTGGGGCTGGGGGTATTTGGGTTAATTACGGCAGAATTTCTTCCCGCCAGTTTGTTAACGCCGATGGCCGCGAGCCTGGGCGTGAGTGAGGGAATGGCCGGACAGGCCGTCACCGCCACCGCGCTGGTGGCGCTGGTGACTGGACTGCTGATTACCCCTGCGACCAAAAGCATCGACCGCCGCTGGGTGCTGATGTTTTTCTCGGTCCTGCAAATTATCTCCAGCCTGCTGGTGGCCTTTGCGCCGACTCTGCACGTGTTGCTGATGGGGCGTCTGCTGCTGGGCGTAGCCATCGGGGGATTCTGGGCGATGTCGACGGCGACGACGATGCGTCTGGTTCCGGCGGATAAAGTACCGAAGGCGCTGGCGGTGATCTTCTCCAGCGTATCGATTGCCACGGTGGTCGCGGCGCCGCTCGGCAGCTATCTGGGCAGCCTGATCGGCTGGCGCAACGTCTTTGTTCTCTGCATCCTGCCGAGCATGCTGGCGCTGCTGTGGCAGCTCTGGGTACTGCCGTCCATGAAGCCGGAGAGCAGCGGCAGCCTGAGTACGCTGTTCCGCGTCCTGCGTCGTCCGGGGATGATCGGCGGCATGCTGGCGACCATCCTGATCTTCAGCGGCCATTTTGCCTTCTTTACCTACCTGCGTCCGTTCCTGGAAACGGTGGGTCAGGCGAGCGTTGAGACCATTTCGCTGATCCTGCTCGGCTTTGGACTGGCCAACTTTGTCGGTACCTCCGTTGCCGGGCATCTGCTGGCACGTAATCTGCGCCTGACGCTGGCGCTGGTGCCGTTCGCGATGGGCGTTCTCGCGCTAACGATGGTGGCGTTTGGTCATCTGGCTATGCTGGACGGGTTCCTGGTCGCGCTGTGGGGCTTTGCCTTTGGTCTGGTTCCGGTGGGCTGGTCAACCTGGCTTGCTACCACCGTTCCGGATGAAGCCGAAAGTGCAGGAGGGCTGCTGGTGGCCTCAATTCAGCTGGCAATCAGCGCCGGTGCGGCCGGGGGCGGGGCGGTATTTGACCTCAACGGCGCCAGCGGCGTATTCGCGGGAAGCGGTTTCCTGCTGGTCACGGCGATGGTGATTGTGTTTATGGGTGTGAAGGTTAAGGCGGAGTGAGTGCTTTCCCTCTCCTTTGGGAGAGGGACTTAACGGATGTCCATTGTTCTATGCTACCGCTCTTTCATTCCATGTGTCTTTAAACATGATGTTCCCGTCACAATATTTCCATTCAATCGATTCATAGCGAAGTTCGACTTCTTCCATATGCGTACTTGCGATACCGAGCGGGTGCAATACTGGCGATATCCTCGTTATCTTTACGTTTTCCAGAGTGATATTGAAGTATTCGCGCTCAATACCGGTGTCATCAATTTTATACATTTTGATTAATGCAGATTTGAATGTTTTGCCTGTACATACAGCACGAAATAAATAGGGTGTGATGCGGTCTATTTCTTTTTCAAAGGTAATGGGAACATGAAGGCGTGTCCCCGTCAGTTTTCCCGTGTTGGAACTGGTGGGGATCCAGACGGAGTGATTAAACGATTTGAGTTCGGTAGAGCCCAATCTTGTAGGCATTAAACACTCGCCTAATACGGGAGCATTATTTTCGTCAGTAAACCATATATGTGCCGGTGTAGACATATTTCATTCCTTTCCTTGGTAAAAAAAGACAATTGAGTAAACGACGAGCACAATGACGCCAATGATTCTCATCGCAGTCAGGTCATCTTCGATATAAGTCACGACTAGCATGGCAAGAATGAGAATAAATAATGCTATCCCATAACCTATAATATCGTTGATGATATCTTGAATAAAGCTTTTAAAAAATTGCTTGAGAAATTTACTTATGGATTCCCACATTATTTCATCATCGCGTTCAAAGCATCAATAATTTCATGAGAAGATGCAGTGTTTATATTAAGATAACCAGATTTCATTATTGCAGGTTCTACCAGAAAGTACATCATTTCGAGATTTTCCATATATAGTGCATGGTAAAATTGTGGACAGTAATTTTTCAGGTTATTTGCGCTATCTGCGGCATGCTGAACAATCGCATAAGCATTTAACGCCGCCAGACCCCAGCCTGCTTTGTTCGCAATTTTTTTCATTAAAGCATTTTGAACGGCTGTATTCATTTTATTGCCATAACAGATATAGGATGCTACGGCATAAATTAAACCATTTTTAGATATCACTCTAACTGAATAGTTGGATGTAAAAGGTGTGAGTTTTTCGAGGATATATCT